>NZ_JAUHLI010000005.1:0-244368 GCF_036325985.1 Alkalimonas cellulosilytica | reverse complement strand
AAGAAGAGTTCAAAAAAAATCCCCCAGTAAAAACTGGGGGATATTTGTGTATAAGAGACAGCTTTATGGGGGGGCCGGTCTACCATCCGGTGCATAGTCCAGAGCGCGCAGTGGGTTTTCTGATTGCCCAAATTCCAGCTCAGATCTACACCAGTATCATGACTGGCGGACAAGCATGGGAGACTATAGGCCTAGGTCAAACGGGTGAAGCCTATCTGGTTGATCAACATGGCTTGCTGTTGACTGAGTTGCGGCCAATGTTGCAGCAGGATCAGAAACTGCTGTCTGGCATGGCGGCGCAAGGCCTGGATATCTCCCGGATGCAGCGGCTCGGACGCACTGCAGGTATTTTGCAATTGACTGAGATGCAAGCCGTCCAGCGGGCCTTAAACGGAGAGCAAGGCATAGACTTGGCTGAGGATTATCTGGGGCAGAGCCAATTGATGAGCTGGCAGCCAATGCTACTGGACGAGCAACGTTTTGCACTGCTTACCCAGCAGGCCCCTGCCGAAAGCTTTGGCGCCATGGCGCAGCTCACCCGAAATATCTGGCTGAGTGTGCTGTTGGCGGTGTTGATCCTAGGTGCACTGTCGGCACTGATTGTTAGTTTTTGGGCGCGTTATCTTGCGGAGCCTTTGGTAAAGCTCAGTCAGATGATTTTGTACAGCGCCAAAGAGCGTGATTTGCAGCAACGTTTTACCGCATTGCGTCAGGATGAAACCGGTGATATCAGCCGGGCTTTAAACCAGTTGTTCAGTAACTTTGCCAACCTGATTACGCAATTAAAAGACAGCGCCAGCCATACTGCCAGTTCTGCAACCCAGAATGTGCAGATAAGTTTGGAGTCACAGCAACAGGCCTCACAGCAGCGCGTTGAGCTGGAAGATCTGCAGCGACAAAGTGAGCAAATGATGCAGGCTCTGGCTGAAATGACGAAGCAGATGATGCACGCCGCAGAGCAAGCTCAGCAAAGCGATGAGCAAGCTGGACAAGGAGCTGAGGAGGTTGCGAACATGTCGCAGCAGATGCAGGCATTGGCTGAGCAGGTGGCGATGTCAGGCAGCAATATGCAGGACTTGCAGCAGGCTGCTGATGCTATTGTCTCGGTACTGGATACCATCAAAGGGGTGGCCGAGCAAACCAATTTATTGGCGCTGAATGCTGCCATAGAAGCCGCCAGGGCCGGAGAGCATGGCCGTGGTTTTGCGGTAGTTGCCGATGAGGTTCGGCGTTTGTCGGCCAATACCCAGGAAGCAACGGCCGAAATTCAACAGATGATCGATCGACTGCGCCGAACCGTGACCGAAGCGGCTGAGGCGCTCAGTCAGGAGCAGCAAAGTGCCGAAGCCTGCATGGCTGGTGCCGCTGCTGCCGAGCAGTCATTGCATCAAATTCGAGCTGGTATCAGCCAGATCCGTCAATCTACAGCTTTGGTGGCTGATGAAGCTCAGGCGCAAAACACGGTCACAGAGCGGATCAGCCGACAATTGGCCCAGATCCAGCAGGCAGCTTTGCAAACCGAGACGGCCATGCAGCAGTTGGCACAGACGGCCGAATCGCAAGAGCAGGCGGCTATTGCCATGCAACAAGCCGCAGAGCAATTTCGCTAGCATCATTTGTCACAAAATCGTCATTGAGCTGACATTTTACTGTCATGAAATCTGCAGATAATGAGCGCGCAAACACAAGAACTTAGGAACTCTAAAGTTCCGCACCAAACAACAATGACTGGAGATTTCTCATGAAACCAATGCGCTTAAGCCTGATTGCTGCTGCCCTGACATCGATGTTAGCGGTACCTGCTCTGGCAAACGATATCAACGTCAAAGTATCAGGTCGTGCCCATCTATCGGTGGATCATCTGAACGATGGCGTGGATAGCGGTCTGAACCTGTCCAGCAACTCCAGTCGCCTGCGTTTTGCTGCCAGCACGGAAGTGGCGGAAGGCTTAACAGCTGTGATGCAGCTGGAGCAAAATATTCGTTACGATCAGAGCGGTGGTAACTTTGCGACCCGCGATTCTTTCCTTGGCTTGCGTGGTGACTTTGGTTTGGTTCGGATGGGTTTCTTCGATACCCCGCTGAAAGCTGTACGCAGCCGTACTGATATGTTCGGTGACCGTGTTGGTGATGCCCGTAACATCACCAGTGGCCCTGGTATGAGCTTTGATAACCGTTATCGCAATGGTCTGCATTACCGCAGCCCGGCGATGAATGGCTTTACTTTTGATTTCCAGTACACACCACACAACGCCAATGATGCGACGGTTGAGAATGACCGTGAGTCGTTCAGTACCTCATTCACCTACAATGCCAATGGCCTCTATGCTGCCATCGCATATGAAACCTATGAGAATGCTGCTGGTGATGATCCTAATGCTTTGCGTTTGGGTGTCAGCTACGATGTGAGCAAGCAATTCAAAGTTGCGGCCTTGTACCAAAATGCCAGCAACCTGGTGGGTGGTGATCGTAATGTGTGGGGTATCGGTGCCAGCTACAAAATTGAAGACTACACTTTGCGCGGTCAATTCTATCAAGCCGGTAAAAATGACCTGGCGGATTCTGGTGCCAACATGCTGGCCATCGGTGTCGATCGCAACTTTGGCCGTGCTTTGACCATGTATGCCGTGTATGGCTTGACCTCAAACGACGATGCAGCAGCCTTCACCATTGCCAGCGGCGGTCGTGATACCCGCTTGCCTGCCCTGGCTGGTGAAAACAGTTCAGGTTTCTCACTGGGTTTGATCTACAACTTCTAAACCTGTTACTCCCTGTTACCCTGGATTTAGCCCTCCTGATTGGAGGGCTTTTTTTGTATTTATAATGTTACTTTTTGTGGCTATGAATGCCATTTTCTTAACTTGCTCGGTTTTTTTCATAAATCTGTCATAATTGACGTAGATAATAAGCATACTCAGGAACTTAGCAAATGGTAGAGAGTATGGCACGTAGAATTCTGGTGGTGGAAGATGAAGCCCCAATCCGTGATATGTTGTGTTTTGTGCTGGAGCAAAACGGCTACCAGGCGAGTACCGCAGAAGATGTGGATCAAGCACTGGAGCAGCTGGTAGAGCCTTACCCGGATCTGGTGTTGTTGGACTGGATGCTACCAGGTGGCAGTGGTATTCAGATTGCAAAAAAAATGAAGCAGCACGAGCTGACGCGGCAAATCCCTATCATTATGATCACCGCCCGTGGTGAAGAAGAAGACAAAGTCAAGGGGTTGGAAGTCGGTGCTGACGATTACGTCACCAAGCCGTTTTCACCTAAAGAATTGATGGCGCGTATTAAAGCGGTGATCCGCCGGGTCTCGCCAACCAGTTTGGACGATGTGATTGAAGTGCAGGGTTTAAAGCTGGATCCTGTTTCGCACCGGGTCAGTGCCAAAGACGAAGCGCTGGATATGGGGCCGACCGAGTTTCGCTTGCTGCACTTTTTTATGACGCACCCGGAGCGGGTGTACAGCCGTGAGCAATTACTGGATCATGTCTGGGGCACCAATGTGTATGTGGAAGATCGCACCGTCGACGTGCATATTCGTCGCTTACGCAAAGCTATTTCACCTGCCGGGCATGATCGCCTGATCCAAACGGTACGGGGTTCAGGTTACCGTTTTTCACTGAAGTAAGCTATGCTGGCGTGGGCCAACCAACTGGCTTGGCCCTGAATACTCTAAGTCTGGGATCGGACCATGCGTTTACCGCTGTCAAAATGGAAAGTACTGCGCCGGGTCGCACTGTTTTTGCTGCTAGCGCTTGGTGCCGGTTGGCTGTTTGATGCCGCCTGGCAATTTTGCCTGCTGGTTGCTTTGGTGTTGCTGGGGTGGCATTACAAGCATATTTTTATGCTGGACCGTTGGTTGTGGCAGGATAAAAAACTAACTCCACCCGCCGGGGATGGCGTCTGGCAGCAGGTGTTTGATGGCATCTATACCCAGCAGCGACGCGATCGGAAAAAGCGTAAAGAGTTGCGCGCCCTGGTACGCCGTTTTCGCGATGGTGCTGAAGCCTTACCGGAAGCTATTGTCGTGCTCAGCAAAGACTGGACCATCATCTGGTGCAATCAACTGGCACAAATCCTTGTCGGCCTGCGCTGGCCGTCCGATCACGCCCAGCGCATTGACAACCTGATTCGACACCCTGAATTTCAGCAGTACCTGCAACAAGGTGACTTCAAAGCCGCCTTAGAACTGGCCTCGCCTATGAATGAAGAGCTGACGCTGGAGTTCCGGCTGATCCCCTACGGCGAAAGCGAGCAATTGCTGATCGTGCGCGACATTACCCATCTAAAACAGCTGGAGCAAATCCGCAAAGACTTTGTCGCCAACGTATCGCACGAACTAAGAACACCACTGACGGTGTTGCAAGGCTATCTGGAAGTGATGGAAGCCGATGAATTGCCAGAGCAAGGCGTTTGGCGCAAAGCGCATCCTGTGATGCTGGAACAAACCCGCCGCATGGACTCGCTGGTGCAGCAACTGCTGACCTTATCACGCATTGAATCCAGTAGTCGTGGCAATTTTGATACCGTGGTGGATGTGCCGGCGATGTTGGTAGTATTGCAGTTGGAAGCTGAAACGCTGAACCGGGAAAAACAGCATCGTATCCAGTTTGATATAGAGCCTGGTTTGAAAGTGAAGGGTATTGCCGAGGAGCTACGCAGTGCTTTTTCCAACCTGGTCACCAATGCGATTAAATACACGCCTCCCGGCAGTGATATTCAAGTGAGTTGGAAGCGTCAACACCAAAAAGCGGTGTTCGCGGTAAACGACAACGGCGATGGTATAGCACCGCAGCATGTAAAACGGCTGACCGAGCGTTTTTACCGGGTCGATAGTGCCAGAAGCCGCGCCAATGGTGGCAGTGGTTTGGGCCTGGCCATCGTTAAGCATGTGCTGTCACGCCACAATAGTCGGCTGATTATTTTCAGTGCGCCAAAAGAAGGCAGCAGTTTTTCTTTTAGTCTGCCAGCGGAGTTGGTGATACCGGTGAAGAAAAAATCGCAGCTAGCCAAGGCCAAGGGCTGAATAGCTGGCAATCACCTGCTCGCGACGAAAACAATCCAGGCTATGATCGTTGACCATGCCACAAGCTTGCATGTGAGCGTAGATGATGGTGGAGCCGACAAATTTAAAACCGCGCTGTTTTAAATCCTTGCTCATGGCATCGGACTCTTTGCTGGTAGCGCGGTAATCTTCCGGGCCGCGAATGCTACTAACCTGCGGTCTGCCATCGACAAAGCGCCACTGGTAAGCAGCAAAACTGCCAAAGGCTTCCTGAATGGCCAAAAAACAGCGGGCATTGTTGACGGCCGCTTCCACTTTTAACCGATTCCGGATAATGCCGGGATCTTGCAGCAGCTGCTCAATCCGTTGCTGGTCAAAACGCGCCACTTGTTCGGCATCAAAGCCGGCAAAGACCTGGCGGTAATGCGGCCGTTTTTTCAGCACCGTGTACCAGCTCAGGCCGGCCTGAGCGGCCTCCAGCGTAATAAACTCAAACAGTTTTTGATCATCAAACAACGGCACTCCCCATTCGTCATCATGGTAGGCCACATAATCTGCTTTGCTGCAATCCAGCCAAGGGCAACGTCTGCTTGCGATGGCCGCAGTTTCGGTAGTGTTCCCATCAGGCATCGTCAGGCTCCTCTGGTTGCAGCGGTGGTTGAAAATGAAAGCCGGCCTTAGCCAGCCAGGTGGTCTCTTGCTGCAAATCGGCCTGCAGCAGCGGTTGCAGCTGCAACCAGTCGGCTGGTAAGTCAAGGGCGAGGGCATGTTCACTGGCCTCGATACTAAGCTGTGGCAACCAGTCATCACGGCGTTTTTGATTCAGCAGCACACACAGACGCAGCAGCACCAGCAGACGCATGAGCTGATGCGGCGGGTACAGGTACAATGTGGGCAGGCTCAGGCCTTTTAATTTGCTGCGATGGTAACGGACCAAAAAAGCCAGCAGCTGCTGTTGCTCCTGGTTAAAACCAGGCAGGTTGGCATGTTGCAAAATATAAGCGGAGTGCTTTTGGATGCCGGATGAGTTGATTTGCAAGCCAATTTCTACCACCTGACAGGCCCAGAGCAATAATTGCTGTGCTTCGGCTGGGATCTGCCAGCTGTTGGTGGCTTGTGCCAGCAAATTGGTTGCGGTGCGCTGCAAGCGTTCGCTGTGCGCTGCATCCACCTGATAGCGCTGTTGTAAACTGGCAATGGTGCTCTGACGAATGTCTTGCTCATAACGGCGCTGACGCATTTCGTTCAGTACGCCTTCGCGCAGCGCCGCTTCACAGTACTGCATCTCCTGAATATCCAGCATCTGAAAAGCAGCGATGGCGATACTCAGCGCCGGCGCCAACAGGGCCCGGCGATCATCGCTCAGGCCTGCCAGCTCCAGCGTCTGGATATGGCCAGCCTGGATCAGCAATTGTTTTAATTGCAACAGTTCGTTAAGACGCAGTACCCCATCGCTTTGCAGCTGCTGCTGCAAAATATCGCGCAGTACTTTCACCGAGCCGGAGGTACCCAGCGCTTGCTGCCAGCCGGTTTTTTTAAAGGCACTGGCGATGGACTCAAGCTCCTGTTCGGCCTGCAGGATGGCACGGGCAAAGCGTTTGGCCGAAAGTTTGCCACCGGCAAAAAACTCTTTGGCGTAACTGACGCAGCCCATGTTGCGGCTACTAAGACGCAGCACTTCAAAACCCTGCCCAAGCGCAAACTCGGTACTTCCACCGCCAATGTCCATCACCAGCCGGTGCTCGGCAGCATGTTCAAAGTGTGCCACCCCCTGGTAGATGTAACGGGCTTCTTCCTGGCCGGAGATGATTTCAATCGGGTAGGGAAACACGCTGCGGGCCCGGCGTAAAAAAGTCTGGCTGTTGCTGGCCCGGCGCAGGGTGTAGGTGGCGATGACCCGCACTGCATCGGCCGGTATGCCGGATAAGGTATCGGCAAACTGTCGCAACACCGACAGACCGCGCTCCATTGCTTCCTCGCTGAGGATGAGATCGCTGTTTAACCCTTCGGCCAGCTGAACTTTTTGTTTTTCGCGGTGCAGCAGTTGTAAATCGCCATGCAGATCGCGGGCAATCACCAGATGAAAGCTGTTGGAGCCTAAATCAACGGCGGCCATCAGGCTGCTGCTGGTTACTGAAGTATCGGTTTGACTCAATCGGGTGTCCTTGCTGGCAAGTCCTGTTGCAGAGCTGCCAGATAATCGTAAGTAGCTTGCTGTGAGCGGATATTACGTTTATTACCACGCTTCACATAGCTGTTGCTTTGGCTGGCATCGAGCAGCCGCCCTTTAACGTTATCTTTTAGCTGGATGTGCAGGATGTCAAGGATTTGCTGCTTTAAGCGTAAATCGTAGATCGGCACGCCGACTTCAACCCGATGGTCGATGTTGCGGGTCATCCAGTCAGCAGACGAAATATACACCTCGGTTTCACCGCCATTATGAAAGACATAGACCCGGCTGTGCTCCAGATAGCGATCCAACACACTGACGACCTTAATGTTCTGGCTCAACCCTGGTACACCCGGGATCAATGAGCACATACCACGAATGATCATGCGAATTTTCACCCCGGCTTGACTGGCCTGATACAGCAAGGCGATGATGTCTTTATCCACCAGGTTGTTTATTTTCAGGATAATTTCAGCTTTGCGACCTGTGGTGGCAAAGCCAATTTCCCGTTGGATCAGCGCGACCAGGCGTGGTCGGCTCCAGGTGGGAGATACAATCAGATGATTGAACTGATAGGCCCGGTAGCTGTACTCAATAAACTCAAACACCTGATCCACTTCTGCAGTGATTTCCGGGTGACAGCTAAACAAACTCATATCGGTGTAGATGCGGGCGGTTTTTTCATTGAAGTTGCCGGTTCCGATATGGGCATAGCGCATTGGTTTGCCACGTTCCAGTCGGGTGATCAGACACAGTTTGGAGTGTATTTTTAAGGTGGTCAGGCCAAATACCACATGGATGCCAGCTTCGGTCATCTTGCGTGACCAGTTGATGTTATTTTCTTCATCAAACCGTGCTTTGAGCTCTACCACCACAACAACCTTTTTGCCGTTGCGCACGGCATCGACCAACGAACTGATCACCCGTGAGTTTTTGGCCACCCGATACATGGTCAGTTTGATGCTGCTGACTTTAGGATCAAAAGAAGCTTGGCGGATCCATTCGGTAAAATAGCCAAAATCCTGGTAGGGATAGTGCAGCAGGATATCGCTGGCGCGAATGGCGTCAAAGCTGGTGGTATATTGCTCAAACTCCGGGCTTGGCAATGGTGGTTGGGTTGCAAACTCCAGGCTGTGATGGCCCATATTCGGAAAGCTGATAAAGTCTTTAAAGTTGCGGTAGCGCCCGCCAGGGATCAAGGAATCCATCGAGCTGGTACCCAACTGCTTGCGCAGTACTTTCAGCATGGCCTCAGGCATATCTTTGTCGTAGACCAGTCGCACCGGCTCTGATTTCAGGCGTTGGCGGATCCCTTTGGACATTTTATCCAGTAAGCTTTGATCCAGTGTATCACTGATGTTGTACTCGGCATCGCGGGTCATTTTCAGGGAATAGCCCTGGATCTGCTCGAACTCGAAGAAGCCGCTGAACAGGTCGGCCAGACAGAGCAATAAAATATCATCTAGCAGCATCAGTTGACGGCGGTAATGGCCATTTTTCTTGCGGGTATTGAGCTCGAGCGGTAGTTCGACAAAGCGGGATAATTCCTGGGTGGGCACCTCAACAATGGCGTATTCGGGTTTGCCCTGACCACTCATTTCAACAAACAAGTAGGTGGTGTTGTCTTCCAGCGAGCGCGCCAGTCGTTGCTCCTCATTGCTTAAGATGATCGGTGAAATGTGCTTTTTTACTTCGGTGCGAAAATAATTGCGCAGCCAGTCGATTTGTGGCTCGGTTAAGCGGTTATGATCAATCAACTCAATACTGTGCTTGCGAAGTTCCAGCTGTATATCTTTATAGATCTGATTGAACTGCTCTCCCTGCTCAATCACTTTTTGCTGAATATCCTGCAGCAGCTGCTCGGCATCTTCATCCGGGCTGGCCTGATACTTCTTCAATAGAATGCGCCGCTTCACATCAGCGACCCGGACGCGAAAGAATTCATCCATGTTGTTGGAGTAAATCCCTAAAAAGCGCAAGCGTTCAATGGCCGGGTTGCGGGTATCGGCAGCTTCCTGCAATACCCGGCCGTTAAACGACAGCCAGCTCAGTTCACGCGGGATCATTGGGACTTGCAGTGTTTCAGATAAGGGATGATGAGTTTCCATAGCAGGGCTCCTTACAGCTATGGCACTACTCTATGGCAGTTTTATGACAATTGGATGAAGCGGCCAGAGGCCGCTGCAAAAATAAGTGTCCTCTTGGGCACAGGGTGTTGGCGGTGGCAAATCAACTGGCGACTTCCACATCCACCACCACATCCGTTGCGATGGCTTCCAGCGCCGCAATCACTTCATCCCGGCTTAAACCAGGTGCCAGCTCTACGGTGGCGATAGCGTTAAACAAGGGCGAGCCCCAATTGGGCGCACTCTGCTTAGAGCTTTCAAAGTGGATGATATTGGTGCCTTTGTGCTTAATCACCGAGGACAGCTCGCGCACAATGCCGGGGCGGTCATTGCCGGTAATCACGAACTTCAGCAACTGCTGATTTTGGCTAGCGCTGTCAATGCCATGATGAATGTGAATATCCAGATCGGTAATGGCTTGCAATGCCTCGGTTAATTGGGCCAGGTCAGTTTCTGCCACCTCCAGTTGTACAATACCGGCAAAGTAACCCGCCAGGTGGCTGAGGTTACTGGCCATCCAGTTGCCATTGTGTTGATTGACCACGGTAGCCAGTTGTTCTACCAGGCCAGATTTATCGCGTCCTATGACGGTCAGGACCAACTGCTTCATAACGATTCCTTTTGTGTTGACGTCAGTATGGGGGAGTTCATTCTAATAGTTATTAGGAACAGGGTTCCATGCGACTAAGTGTAGCCAGCAGGTCGCAGGAATAAAGTAGGGTAGGATAATTTTTTTGTCATTTTTGCAGTTAAATAGCATAAGGCATCATGACTTATTTATAAGTGCCTGATTTTAAATGGCCAAATGGCAACCTACCACAAAGTAGGTAATTGGCATGGCAAGCAAAATAAAATGTATTTTCGTCATATTATTGTCATATGGCTGCATTAGGATGGCAGGGTGTTAAGCAATAACCCATCGCGATTCGATGTTTTAATTCCAAAAATAGGTAGGAGACGACCGTGAACGCATTGAAGAAATTGACCAAACTGACTGTGATTGCCGCAGCTATGACTTTCGGTATCAGCAGCGCTGTTGCCAGTATCGATCCAGACATCCCAGCGTATGAGCGCGTTAGTGGTGTTTCTGGTAACGTTACTAGTATCGGTTCCGATACCCTGAACAACCTGATGACACTGTGGGCTGAAGAGTTTGCTAAGTTCTATCCAAACGTCAATATTCAGATTCAGGGTGCGGGCTCCTCAACTGCTCCGACTGCCTTGACCGAAGGTACCGCCAACTTTGGTCCTATGAGCCGTGCCATGCGTGATTCTGAGGTGCAGGCTTTTGAAAACCGTTACGGTTACAAGCCACTGGCTATCCCTGTAGCGGTGGATTTACTGGCAGTCTATGTCAACAAAGACAACCCAATCGAAGGCATGACCTTACAACAAGTGGATGCTGTTTTCTCTGTAGGTCGCCGCTGTGGTGCTGACGCTGATATCACCCGTTGGGGGCAGTTAGGTTTGGGTGGTCAGTGGGCTAACCGTGACTTTACCCTGTATAGCCGTAATGCGGTATCAGGTACCTACGGTTACTTTAAAAACAATGCGCTGTGTGGCGGTGACTTTAAGCCTAGCATCAACGAGCAGCCAGGTTCTGCTTCCGTGGTACAGGGTGTGAGTGAGTCACTGAACGGTATCGGCTACTCTGGAATTGGTTACATCACTTCTGGTGTACGTGCTATTCCTTTAGCGGCTAATGCTGGCGAGCCTTTTGCCGAGCCTAACGGTGCCAACGCTGCCAACGGTACTTACCCGCTGGCTCGCTTCCTTTACGTGTACATTAACAAGCACCCGAACCGTCCGTTGAACACTCTGGAGCGTGAGTTTATTCGTATGGTGGTGTCAAAAGAAGGCCAGGAAGTAGTAGTACGTGATGGCTATGTACCAATTCCAAATGCAGTATCTCAGCAAGTGTTGCGTGATATCGGCGTCCTGTAAGCCGACCTGATGACGTAAAAAAACGGGCTATGCTAAATAGCCCGTTTTTTATTATTTCAGAAATATGACGGCAGCTGTCATATTTCTGAAATAAAGCTGCGTTACAGTGGCGAGCATCCAATTTTGTCCAACTCATTACATGGATTATGCAATGCAAACATCAGATGTGAGTTCACCCGGCAAGGCGCAGGTTTCAGTAAAATCCTTGCTGCCATCCGGCGAGAAACGGGCCCGCCTGCGGCGCTGGCGAGGCATTAAAGATGGCATCTCCAAATACGGTATTGGCCTGGCTGGTATCAGTGTGGTGATCGCGCTGGCGACCATCTTTATCTACCTGTTCTCAGAAGTCGGGCCGATATTCTCTTCGGCCAAAGTGGAACACAGTCAAAGTTTCCAAGTGCCCTTGATGCAAAATGAGCAGGTTCTGCATTCTACCCTGGAGCGCTACAATGGCATCGGTCTGATGGCTACCAATCAGGGGCGCTTGCATTTCTTCAATACTCTTGATGGCTCCGACAATAAAACCGAGTATCTGAGCTTGCCAGATGAGACTGAAATCACTGCTTTTGCTGCTGGTCATGCCCGCTCAGGGTTGTTGTTGTTTGGTCTTAACAACGGCAAAGGTACGGTTGCGAAACATGAGTATGATTTGAGTTATCCAGATGATGTCCGATTGGTGACGCCGAAAATTACGTATCCCTTAGGCCAGGATTTGCTGGTGCTTGATGAGCAAGGCATGCCGCTGAAAGCCATGGCTATTCAGGAAGGGCGCAATGGCACAGGCATCGCGGTCTATACCGCCGATGGCCGGTTGGGATTGAATGTCTTTTCCACTCGCACCAACTTTATGACCGGTGGTGTCACGGTGCAGCGTACCAGCTATCAGCTGCCATCGGCGCCCGCCTCAGTCAGCCAAATTCTGCTGGATTCTGCGCTTCGTAATATGTATGTGGCCGACAACGAGGGCTACATCCATTATTACGATATCGTCAATCCAAGCCAGGCTTTTTTTGTCGAGTCGGTGCGGGTGGTCGAGCCGGGTCAGCGTATTACCGCGATGGAGTTCTTAAACGGTGCTGTCTCGATTATTGTTGGTTCCAGCAGTGGTGCCGTCAGTCAGTGGTTTTTGGTACGGGATGATAACAATGTCTCTAGTCTGACCCGTATCCGGGATTTTCAAAAGCACCCGGCTGCGATTCGCAGTATTGCAGCTGAGTACACCCGTAAAGGCTTTATGGTGCTGGATGATGCAGGCTATATTGGTATTCACCATGGTACCGCGTCGCGTACTTTGCTGCTGCAGTCGCTTGGCAATGGCATCACGGCAGATAAAGTAGCCATTTCACCGATTAATACCGCTTTTTACGTGCAGGATACCACGGGGAAAACGCACTTCTTTAACAAGGACAATGCCCACCCGGATGTTTCTTTCCGCTCACTGTGGAATCAGGTGTGGTATGAAGGCCGGCAAAAGCCTGAATATGTTTGGCAGGCCTCATCGGGCTCAAACGAATTTGAACCCAAGATGTCGTTGGTGCCACTGACCATAGGTACCTTAAAAGCCGCTTTCTTTGCCATGTTGTTTGCCATGCCTTTGGCCATTATGGGGGCCATATATACGGCTTACTTTATGTCGCCGAAACTGCGCGGTAAGGTTAAACCGACCATTGAAATCATGGAAGCTTTGCCGACGGTTATTCTGGGCTTTTTGGCAGGCCTGTGGCTGGCACCTTTTATTGAAGACAACCTGCCAGCAGTCTTTTCTATCCTCATTTTGATGCCGGTCGCCATGCTGTTGATGGCTTATGCCTGGCGTTTCTTTCCTGCGGCCATCCGCCACCGGGTGCCCGGTGGTTGGGAAGCAGTTATCTTAATTCCGGTTATTTTGCTGGTCGGCTGGCTTTGTGTCAGCGTGAGCCCGGCGATTGAACTGGCATTTTTTGATGGCAGCATGCGGCAATGGTTTACTGAAACCGGTATTACCTACGATCAGCGGAATGCGCTGGTGGTTGGCATTGCGATGGGTTTTGCGGTGATCCCAACCATCTTCTCGATTGCAGAAGATGCGGTCTTTAATGTCCCTAAACACTTAACTCAGGGATCATTGGCGTTGGGTGCTACCCCGTGGCAAACCGTGATGGGTGTGGTGATACCTACTGCCAGCCCGGGTATTTTCTCGGCCGTGATGGTGGGTTTTGGTCGTGCGGTAGGTGAAACCATGATCGTCCTGATGGCGACCGGCAACAGCCCTGTGGTGAACTTCAATATCTTTGAAGGCATGCGGACCTTATCGGCCAATATCGCGGTAGAGCTACCGGAAACCGCTGTCGGCAGCACCCACTTCCGGGTTCTGTTCCTGGCAGCACTGGTACTTTTTGTTATTACCTTCTTCGCCAATACCCTGGCCGAAGTGATACGTCAGCGTTTACGTAAACGCTACAGCAACCTGTAATTGGAGCAAAGACAGATGAGAGCTTGGTTTCGAAGCGGAACTCCATGGATTTGGCTAAACGCCGGTGCGCTGGCGCTGAGCCTGGTGATGGTAATAGGGTTGCTGACATTAATTGCAGTACGTGGTTTCAGCCACTTCTGGCCGGCCGATATCGTGCAGCTAACGGTGCTGGACGGAGAGCGTCAGACTGTGGTGATGGGTGAGCAGGTCCGAAGCCAGACACTGGCCAGCAACGTCATTCGTGATGCTGGCGTTAAGCTGGAAGGTGATGACCCACTGATCACCCGTTATTTACTGAAAGTTGGTAACCGGGATGTGTTTGGCCGTGATTTTCGCTGGTTCCTGCAGCCGCATGTACTGAAGCGCGAGTACCCGAAAAATGCCCTGGCACTCGAGCGGCGCGAGTGGGGGAACTTCTATGGTTTGCCAGTACGCTTACTGGAAGCTGATCAGGTCATTGCTGAAGGCGATGCTGTGTTGGAGCACTTGCCAGCCCGCATCAAGCGCGTGAATGACTTATACAAGCAAATTCGTGGTATTGAGCGTGGCGCCATCGGTGATATCAACCACCGACTGGAGCGGATCAGGCTGGATGAGCGCCGGCTGGAGCTACGTGAAGTACCAGAGTATCAGCTGGAGCAGTTCCGTCAACAAGCCGCCATTGAGCGGGATTCATTGGAGCACGATTTCCTTGAACTGCGTGGCGAGTTGGATCAGCTGTATGCCGCGGCGAAGCGGGATACGCTGGTGATGAAAACTGCCGATGGCCAGGAAGTCAACCTGAACGTGGGTATTATCGTCAATGCCTGGGCACCGAATCAGATGAATGTGTTTCAAAAGCTAGGACATTATTTCCCGGAGCTGTGGCACTTTTTAACCGGTGAGCCGCGTGAGGCCAATACCGAAGGCGGTATTTTCCCGGCTATCTTTGGTACCGTTACTATGGTGCTGCTGATGTCGGTGATTGTGACGCCCTTTGGTGTCCTGGCGGCAATTTACTTGCGAGAATACGCCAAGCAAGGGCCTCTGCTGAAAATTATCCGGGTGTCGGTATACAACCTGGCCGGGGTACCGTCGATCGTGTTCGGTGTCTTTGGTTTGGGCTTTTTCGTCTACATTATGGGCGGTAACATAGACCAACTGTTTTATCCGGAGTCGTTGCCAACGCCGACTTTTGGCTCACCAGGCTTATTCTGGGCTTCGTTAACCCTGGCATTATTAACCTTGCCGGTGGTGATTGTATCGACCGAAGAAGGCTTGTCACGGATCCCAAGTACCATTCGTCAGGGCAGTCTGGCATTGGGAGCGACCAAATCGGAAACCTTGTGGAAAGTGGTGGTTCCGCTGGCGGCACCTGCGATGATGACCGGGTTGATTCTGGCGATTGCTCGTGCTGCCGGTGAAGTGGCTCCACTGATGTTGGTGGGCGTGGTGAAATTGGCTCCAAGCTTACCGATTGATGGCAATTTCCCCTTTATTCACCTGGATCGGCAGATCATGCACCTAGGCTTTCATATCTACGATGTGGGTTTCCAAAGCCCGAACGTTGAAGCCGCGCGGCCACTGGTGTACGCGACAGCCTTAACGCTGGTTGCCCTGATCATGGTATTGAATATGACGGCCATCAGCATCCGTAACCGCCTGCGTGAAAAATACCGCAGCGATTCAGACTAACCGGGAGTGACGAGAATGCAAATGAATACGCAAGCAAAATCCACTCAGTCTGCAGAGAAGATGACAATGAAGAACGATGATGTAATGAAAAATGAGCCAGAGCTGAGCCTGGCGGATGAAAAAATTAAACTGACGGTAGAAAACCTGAATTTATACTATGGTAACTCGCAGGCGCTGAAAAACATCAACCTGGCTATTCCGGAAAAGCGCGTCACTGCCTTTATCGGCCCGTCAGGTTGTGGTAAGTCGACCTTGCTGCGCTGCTTTAACCGGATGAACGATTTGGTTGATATCTGTCGTATTGAAGGTGCCATCAAAATGGATGGCCAGAACATCTACGAACCTAAGGTGGATGTGGCTGAGCTGCGCCGGCAGATTGGCATGGTGTTTCAAAAGCCAAACCCGTTTCCAAAAACGATTTACGAGAACGTGGCCTATGGGCTGCGTCTGCAAGGCGTCAATGACAAGCGGGTATTGGATGAGGTGGTTGAAACCTCATTAAAAGGGGCGGCGCTTTGGAACGAAGTGAAAGATCGCCTGCACGACAATGCCTTTGGTTTGTCCGGCGGTCAGCAGCAACGTCTGGTGATTGCCCGTGCTATTGCTATTGAACCCGAGGTACTGCTGCTGGATGAACCGGCATCGGCGCTGGATCCGATTTCGACGCTGAAAATCGAAGAGTTGATTTACGAGCTGAAAAGCAAGTACACCATCGTAATTGTCACCCACAATATGCAACAGGCAGCCCGGGTGTCGGATTACACCGCCTTTATGTACATGGGCGACCTGATTGAACACGATGTTACCAACAAGATGTTTACCAACCCGGCGCAAAAACAAACCGAAGACTACATCACAGGCCGCTTTGGTTAATTGCCTGATGATCAACCGACAGACTCAAAGGAGCAGGTGATGGACAAACTGAATTTATCAAAACACATTTCCAGTCAGTTCAATGAGGAAATGGAGCGGGTTCGTAACCACGTGATGGCAATGGGTGGTTTGCTGGAGCAACAGCTGCAGGATGCGCTGAGTGCTATCAGCCACAACGATGCCGAGTTAGCGCAGCAAGTGATCGATACCGATATCAAGCTGAACAACTGGGAAATCAAAATCGACGAAGAGTGCAATCGCATCATTGCCAAGCGTCAACCTGCAGCCAGTGACTTACGGCTGATTATGGCGGTGCTGAAAACCATCACTGATCTGGAGCGGATGGGGGATGAAGTACGGCGGATTGCCAAAGTAGCGCTGGAGTCGTTCAACGCACATCAGCAGGATTTGCTGGTCAATCTGGAAAATATGGGCCGTCATGTTGGTGGCATGCTGCATGATGTGCTGGATGCTTTTGCCAGGATGGATCTGGAGTCTGCTTACACCGTGTACCGCGAGGACAAAAAAGTCGATCGTGAGTACGAAGCCATTACCCGTCAGTTAATGACCTACATGATGGAAGATCCACGTTCCATTCCAAAAATCATGAATGTACTTTGGTCGGTCCGCTCGCTGGAGCGGATAGGCGATCGCTGCAAAAACATTGCTGAATACATTGCCTTTTTTGTCAAAGGCAAAGCAGTCACCGACAGCAGTGAAATGGAAGCTGCTGGCGAATAAATCCTTACTAGTTGCCTAGTTAGCGTCAAATCTCTCTAAGCCTGGTTACCTCGACTGGGCTTTTTTCTGCTTCATCAGCTAATATTTCATTTTTATTACCGAATGCAGGCGCTATAATGCCGCCTTAATTGCACTAATGCATAAAATATGACCGCAACGGCCTGGTATTTCACCAATCGAAGCGGCCTATTCAGGGCAAAACGCATGAGTTATTCATTGTTTGATTTTCTCCAGTTGGTAGGCTCACTGGGGATTTTTATTTTTGGCATGAAGATTTTCAGTGAAGGCTTGCAAAAAATTGCAGGCAACCGGCTGAAAGGCATCTTAAGCGGCATGACCCGCAATCGTTTAACCGGTGTTCTGACCGGCTTTGGCACCACCGCCATTACCCAATCATCCACCACTACCACTGTGATGGCGGTCAGCTTCGTGAATGCTGGCTTGCTGACCTTTGTGCAATCGACCGGCGTGATTATGGGGGCCAATATCGGTACCACCATTACCGCCTGGATGGTGGCGTTGTTTGGCTTTAAGTTTCAGATCACCCCGATCGCGGTTGCCGTCATCGGGGTATTTTTTGCCTTTTTGTTCTCCAACAACAGCCGGCTGCGCAATATTGCTGAAGCCATGGTTGGTTTTGGTATCCTGTTTATTGGTTTGGAGTTTATCAAAGGGGCTGTGCCGGATATCCGTGCCAATCCGGAGATGTTTGCCTTTCTGGATGCCTTTACCGAGTACGGTTATTTATCGCTGCTGTTGTTTGTCTTTGCGGGCACGGTGTTAACCTTACTGACCCAATCCTCCTCGGCAGCGACTGCTATCACGCTGGTGATGCTGTTTGAAGGCTGGATATCTTTCCCGATTGCGGCAGCGATGATCCTGGGGGAGAACATTGGTACCACCGTAACGGCCAATATTGCGGCCCTGGTGGGCAACGTGCATGCTAAACGGGCGGCCCGCTTCCATTTCTTCTTTAATATCGTTGGGGTGATCTGGATGATGGCGATCATCTTCCCGATGCTCAGCCTGATGGACACGGCAGTGCAATATTTTACCGGCAACCCGGTCTCGGTGATGGACAGTACACAAGAAGCCCGCGCGAATGCTACCCTGGCGCTCTCTTTGTTCCATACCACCTTTAACGTATTAAACGTGGTGCTGTTGTTTGCCTTTGTGCCCTATCTGATTCGTTTTGTTGAATTTATTCAGCCGGATCGTGGCGGCGAGGATGAAGAATTTCACCTGCGTTACATCAGTGCCGGCGTGATGACCTCGCCAGGGTTATCGGTCGCCCAGGCACAGAAAGAAATTCAGCAGTTCGCCGGTGTAGTGGAAAAAATGCATGAGTCGGTTACTGAGTTGCTGTTTGAGCCAGGGAATAACCGCGAGAAACTGATGGAAAAAATCCAAAAATACGAGGATGCGACCGATCAGTTGGAAGTGGAAATCTCTGATTATCTGGTACGGGTCAGTGAGCACACCAATCTGGAACACTGGATGACGGAACGCATTCGCTTTATGCAGACCATGATCAACGATATGGAGCGAATTGCTGATATCTACTATCAGGTGTCTAAATTGTCGGAGCGGATGATCGAGACTGAGTCGACCTGGCCAGAAGATGCCAGCAAGGAAATGGCTGTGATGATGACGGCTTTGCAGCACGCCATTGTCGCGATGAAAAACAATGTGGCGAAAGAGCCTGCAGCGGTTAACCTGAAAGACGCCATTGTACTGGAAGATAAAATCGACAAGCTGCGCGACGAATACCGCAACAACCATTACAATCGGTTGGAACGAGGTGAGTACGCGCCGCGTGCTGGTGTGATCTTTATCGATATGCTCAATCGATTGGAGCGTATTGGTGATCACGTGCTGAATGTGAATGAGTCCGCATCGGGCCGTCGTTTGAAAGCGATGCGGATCGATGGTCAGGCACAGGCACGCAAGCAGTAGGTTTCATCAGTGATTATCTGGCCTGACAGGCGGGTAGGATCGGATAGATGATGTGCCAGTAAAAAAGCGCCGCTCAATGAGCGGCGCTTTGTATTTCAGGGAGAAATGACAGGGTTTACTCGTACCGTACTTCCAGCTTCATGCCACTGACTGCACGGAAGGCATGCAGACCAATGTGCCAGGTTCCAGCTGTTGGGTTAGTAAAGGTACAGGTTTCGTTGTTGCCGTTGGTGCCAGGTTTGCAGTCGAACTGCGTTGCTGTTGGCACAGCACCGTGACGGACATGCAAATCGGCATCACCGCGGCCACCAGAGATTTCAACCACCAGGCTGGTTGCACCGGCTGGCACATCCACACTGTAGTAATCCCAGGCACGACGATCAATGCTGATGTTGTTTACAACATAACCGCCAGCATCTGGTACATCCGGCTCGTCCGGCTCTTCCGGTGCAGTGAAGCTTCCTACCAGGCTAACACCACTAAAAGCAGTATAGCCATTGATCATCACATGCCAGGTACCTTCTTGCGGCGTGGCAAAATCACAACGCTCTTCGTTGCCAAAGCGGAATGGCCGGCAATCGTAATCGCTGAGGGTTGGCGCTGAGCCAAACTTCACATACAAGTCTGCATCACCGGTGCCGCCAGACATCACAAAGGCCAAATCGCTGGCATCAGCAGGCAGCTGCATGGTGAAGGATAATTGTTCACCGGTGCCGCCAGACAGGCCGGTTACCGGGACACCATTTTGCAGCTCGGTGCCTGGCTCTGGATCCGGGTCTACCGGGTCATCCGGTAAATCAGCACCTTCACAGCCATTAGCGGTCAAATAATCCACCGCGTCTTTTGCCTGTACCAAACCCCAGCCATAAGAGGTATCACGGCCTGGTGCTCCCAAATCTTCCGCAGAAGCAGCCAGCGCAGCACGAATTTCGGCATTGGTACATTGTGGGAAGTGGCTCCATACCAGAGCGGCAACACCTGCAACGTGCGGTGATGCCATTGAGGTACCGCTCATCAGGCCATAATTGCTGGCACCTGAGGTAAAGTTAGCTACATCACCCAGTTGCCCCATCAATACGTTGCCTTCTTCTTGCGACAAACTTACTGCTGGAATGGTGGTGGTTGGGTTGTCACCGACAGTGCCACTGAAATTACCTGGCTCGTTGTTGTAGATAATGGCTGCTACACCGCCACCATCCTGACAGGACTCAACTTTTTGGGCGAAAGACACCTGTCCACGCTCCATCAAGCAAATTTTACCCACCATATCATCACAGGTGGTTAAGCCCAGACCACAGCTGGCAATTTCTGCCGTCATGCTGCCTGAGCCAGCGCCAGAGATAGGGTTTGGATTAAAGGCAACGCCATTGACTGACAGCAGCGACTCAACACCTGTCCCTTCCGGATAGGTTGAACGTACGTCAACCCCAGGAGCTGCCAATTCGACCTGCGCATTACGTTGTGAGAAGCCGGCCAGTGTTTTGCTGCTATCCACTGCAGCGACTGAAATGACTGAGTCGTAGGAGGCAGGGTAAGACAGGGCGGTATTACCACCGTTTCCAGCCGCAGCCACCAACAGCACGCCGGAGTCGTAAATACTTTGCATGGCATTGCGCTCAGCCACGCTCGAGCCTGCGCCACCTAAGCTCATATTGACTACGGTTGAGCCATTTTGAGCACAGACGTTAATGGCATTGACTAATGAGGATGAGTAACCCCAGCCAGCGGCATTAAAGACTTTCACAATATGCAGTTTGACTTCGCCATTTGGCAGCACGCCAACAATACCGACATCATTATTCAAAGCAGCAATGGTACCAGCAACATGAGTACCGTGTGGGCCACCGGCTTCAAACCAGTTGCCAGTGCCTGGATCATTGGTGCCAGTGATGTTGCTGCTCAGGAAATCCTCATGCGGCAGATCCAGGCCAGAGTCGATGACACAAACGGTCTGGTTGCTGGCAAATTGATCGGAGACCTGATCGGCTTGTACCATGGTAAAGCCATACGGAACTTCCTGCGCCATTGGGTAGCGAACCAGATCCGGTTCAATCAGTTCGATGCTTGGATCTGCTTGCAAGCGCTTCAAGGCGGCTTCTGGCAATTCAGCAGCGATGGCGCGTTGAGGTCCAAGGATCAGCTTGGTTTTCGCACCCATACGCTCTAGCGCACGAGCAGAGGCCTGCAGTGCTGCTTGCTCGTGGGACTCTCCCGGCCGCAATGAAATGCTTTGTTGAGCCAGGTGGTCGGCTTTGTAATGAATGATGAAACGATTGGAGCTTGGCTCGGCACTTTCTGAAGCATGAGCTGCGATTGGGGCAGCTAAAGCAGCAGAAATGGCCACTGCGACTAAACTGCTCTTGGCTCCCGCCAGAGTAGCAAAAGATTTGGACATGGGTTCACCCTCCCGAGGTGATTATTATGGTTATGGTAGTAGCGCACTTATCTGAGAAGCAGACAGCAGGACAGACTCAAAAAAACAGTGGCGACCCTGAGTCAATGTAGGTCAGGCTCTATGGCTCATTAACCTTAAACATTGTTGCTTAGTTAACTTATAACATTGAAGAATCAGATTCAATCAATAATTTACAGCTGTAATTTAATGTTTTATAAATAGCTGTTATTTATCATGATTTAATACCGTTTTGTGGGTTCGAATAATGAATTTATCGTTCCTTTTCCAGGTAATTTTGTTAACTGATTTTCGGGCCTAAATGCTGTGCCTACCAAGATCATGCTGATATAATAACGAACAACTCCATGGGGGCAATATGAAGCGTTTACCCAGCATTAAGCAAATGCAGTATCTGTTAGCATTGCATGAACACCAGCACTTTGGCCGGGCGGCCGAAGCATGTTTTATCGGGCAATCTACCTTGAGTGCCGCCATTGCCAATATGGAAGAAACGCTCAATGCTCAGTTGTTGGAGCGGGATCATAAAACCTTTATTTTTACCCCGCTTGGCGAGGATATTGTTCGTCAGGCCCGGTATATTATTGAACAATGTGAAGAGCTAAGTCTGTTTGCTCAGTGTCAGGGCAAGCCGATGTCAGGTCCCTTTCGCCTCGGTTGTATCCCCACCATAGCCCCCTTTGTACTCAGTGACATCATGGCAGAGTGCCGCCAGCAGTTCCCAGAGTTGCAGCTGTTGCTGCGTGAAGATACCACCGATAATTCCTTGCATGCTTTGGCTGAAGGCCGGCTGGATATGGTGCTGTTGGCTTTGCCCTATGAAACCGGTGCCTTTCATACCGAGGTGCTGGCGGCAGATCCTTTCCAATTGGTGTTGCATCGGGATTGGTTAGGGCAGGGGTTTGAGCATGATATCACCCAATGGCCGGATGAAAGTATTTTCCTGCTGGAGCGTGAACATTGCCTGACAGGTCATGCTGTTAAAGCCTGTGAGCTGGAAGACAACCGTAAGGTCAATCCGTTTTTTGCTACCAGCCTGCATACGCTGACCCAGATGGTCAACAACAAACTGGGTGTGACTTTTATGCCACAACTGGCGATCAATGCGGGTTTATTGCAGGGTACCGAGCTGGTATGTCAGCGACCTGCCTCTGGGCAAGCCAGCCGGGATATTGGCGTGGCCTGGCGTCCTACCTCCAGCAAGTTGCATAGTTACCGCTTACTGGCCGAGCTGATTCGCCAGGTCTTACTAAAGAAAGTTACTGTGTAGCTGATGCGGGTGTCGATTTTGTAGGGGCAAGCTCGGGTAGGATGAAGTTTGGGTATTGTTGGTACAATAATTCCAATTGGCCATTGTGGTACAGCTTGCTGTAGTGATCATCCCACCACTGTTTAAGTGCCAGGCCTGAGGCACTGTTGCTAAAGCCCATAAAGATAGGCTCGCCTTTTAAAAACCGAAGCTCCAGCCCTGTCAGGTCTTCCCCGGTAAGTTTGCTCCTAAGCTCAGTTTTTTCTACCAGAAAAGCATCAACCCGTTGATTACGTACCATCTCAACCCCGGTGCGGATGCTGTCTACTTCGTAACTGGTGTTATCGATATTCAGTACCAGTTCGTAGTTGTAACCTCGTTGCGTGGCTAATCTGAGTGTGGCTAACGAGCTGGCGGTATCAAGTACTGGCTGGCCCGCAAGATACAAAACGGCGATTTCGTCGACATCGAAGGGATAGTTGGAATACAACAGCTGCTGGCTGTCGGTTGCCGCGATACCAATCACCATGTCAGCGTGTTGCTGTTCGGCCATTAAAATAGATCGACTGAAGCTGGTGAAGTGCAGCTCCAGCCTGGTATCAGCTGGAAAAATAACTCTTAGCAAGTGCAGGTAAGCCCCCTCACCATCCGGCTCGGTAAAACCTGGCCAGAGATCAGTGGCAACATGAACCACTTTGGCTGGAATCATCGGTTCTGGATCGGGTTTGGTTGCAGCCAAAAGCGCGCTATTGCTACTGACAACTAGCAAAAAGCAGCACAGCATGCTTGGTAACGTCGTGACAGTACCCATGGCCACCTCCCTGCTAATAAGTGTAGACCTTTTCAGGCGAGGTATGGGTGGATTTCACTTGTTCAAAGCCCCTGCTGTTATTAGACTAGCGGCCTTGGTTTCCCAGAGGTGTGGTTTTATGCAGCTTGCTGATTTTCATTTTGAACTACCGGATGCGCTGATTGCCCGTTATCCGCAGGCAGAGCGCTCTGCCAGCCGCTTGCTGTGCATGGATCGTCAAAGTGGGGCTTTAAGACACCGGGTGTTCCGGGAACTTGCCGAACAGCTCAAGCCGGGCGATCTGTTGGTTTTCAATAACACCAAAGTGATCCCGGCCCGTTTGTTTGGTCAAAAAGCTTCTGGCGGCAAAGTGGAAGTGCTGGTGGAGCGGATTCTGGATGAGCAGCGTTTTTTAGCGCATGTCCGTGCCAGTAAATCACCTAAGCCAGGCTCTGAGTTGTTGTTAGAAAACGACGCCAGAGTCGCGATGCTCGGCCGCAAAGGCGAGTTGTTCGAACTGGAGCTGCAAGGCGATGAAAGCGTGTTCAGCATGCTGGAGCGATTGGGGCATATGCCATTGCCGCCATACATCGACCGGCCGGACAGCGAGGAAGACAAGGCCCGCTATCAGACCGTCTATCATCAGAAACCCGGCGCTGTTGCGGCGCCGACGGCCGGTTTGCATTTTGACCAGCCTTTGCTGGATACTCTGAAAGAAAAAGGCGTGCAGTTTGCGTTTATTACCTTGCATGTCGGGGCTGGGACTTTTCAGCCAGTGCGGGTAGAGGATGTCACCACCCATCAGATGCATGCGGAGTACATCGAAGTCGATCAAACAGTGATCGATGCGGTGAATGCCTGCAAAGCGCGGGGCAATAAAGTGATCGCCGTGGGCACTACGTCGGTGCGGGCATTGGAGAGCACAGCACAACATGCGCTGAGCCAGCAGCAACCCTTGGCGCCATTTCAGGGCGATACTCAGATCTTTATTTACCCTGGTTACCAGTTTCAGCTGGTGGATGCGCTGATCACCAATTTCCATTTACCCGAATCAACTCTTATTATGCTGGTATCGGCGTTTAGCTCACGCGAATATGTGATGCATGCCTACCAGACGGCAGTGCAGCAGCAATATCGTTTTTATTCATACGGCGATGCCATGTTTATCAGCTAAAGCACCGCTATCACGGGATGCCTTGCATCGCATTTTACCGCCGGACAGGGTATGATAGCGCCCGCGAAGCCGGACTGTTTCTCCGGTGTACGAGGTAAATTGTGAAATTTGAACTGTTAGCGACCGACGGCAAAGCCCGTCGTGGTCAAATGATGTTTGAGCGGGGCGTAGTCGATACCCCTGCCTTTATGCCGGTGGGCACCTATGGCACGGTCAAAGGCATGACACCCGAAGAGCTGGAGCAGACCGGGGCGCAAATCTGCCTTGGCAATACCTTTCACTTAATGCTGCGCCCGGGCACGGATATCATCAAGCTGCATGGTGACTTGCATGACTTTATGCACTGGCACAAACCCATTTTAACCGACTCCGGTGGTTTCCAGGTGTTTAGCTTAGGCGAACTGCGTAAAATTACCGAAGAAGGGGTGTTGTTTCGCTCACCGCTGAATGGCGAAAAAATTATGCTGACGCCGGAGCGCTCGATGGAAGTGCAACAGGCACTGGGCTCGGACATTGTGATGATTTTCGATGAGTGCACGCCTTATCCTGCGACTGAGCAGCAAGCGAAAAAATCGATGGAGTTATCCCTTCGCTGGGCAGCGCGCAGCAAAGCAGCCCATGGCGATAACCCCTCTGCCTTGTTCGGTATTATCCAGGGCGGCATGTATCCGGGGCTGCGTGATGTATCCTTGCAAGGGCTGGAAGACATCGGCTTTGATGGCTACGCCATCGGTGGTTTATCCGTTGGCGAGCCGAAAGAAGACATGATCAACATTCTAAACCACACCACCGACCAAATGCCGGCACACAAGCCGCGTTATCTGATGGGCGTGGGCAAGCCGGAAGATATTGTCGAAGCGGTGCGCCGCGGCATCGATATGTTTGATTGCGTGATGCCAACCCGCAATGCCCGAAATGGTCATCTGTTCGTCAGTGATGGCGTGGTAAAAATTCGCAATGCCAAACACAAGGCCGATACGGCGCCTTTGGATAAAAATTGTGATTGCTACACTTGTAAAAATTATTCCAGAGCCTATCTACATCATCTGGATCGTTGCAATGAAATTCAGGGCGCTCGTCTGAACACCATCCATAATCTGCATTTTTATCAGAATTTGATGCAGGGATTGCGTGAAGCCATTGCCGCTGGTACTTTGAACCAATTTGTTGCTGACTTCTATGCCGCTCGTGGTATGGATGTACCAGCGCTCAATTAATTGCTGTTTTTATTAAGGGGAACGTTATGAGTCTGTTTATTGCAAATGCACATGCTACTGGTGGTGGTGCTCAGTCAGGTGGTGGCTGGGATCTGATCATTATGCTGTTGGCTTTTGGTCTGATTTTTTATTTTCTGATCTACCGGCCACAAGCAAAGCGTGTCAAAGAGCATAAAAACCTGATGGGCGCGCTTGGGAAAGGTGACGAAGTGCTGACCCAAGGCGGCCTGGTGGGGCGGATCAGCAAAATTTCCGACGAAAAAGACTTTATCGTGCTGGCGCTGAACGACAGCACCGAAGTGACGGTGCAAAAGGCGTCTGTCTCAGCTGTGCTGCCAAAAGGCACCCTGAAGTCGCTGTAATCTGAATTGCCATTGATGCAAAAGGACTGTTGAGTGTTAAATCATAACCCAGCATGGCGTTATCTGTTGGTCATCCTGGTGCTGCTGGTCGGCACCTTGTATGCCTTGCCGAACTTATACCCGGAAGATCCCGCCATTCAAGTAAGTGCCACCCGTGGTGGCGAGGTGCAGCAGGATAGTTTGGTCTTGCTGCAACAACGTTTTGAAGAAGATAATATTGCGCTAAAAGACATCACGTTGCAGGACGGTCAATTACTGGCCCGCTTTTTTAATACTGAAGATCAGCTGCGAGCCCGTGATTTGGTTAGCCGTACGCTTGGCAACAATTATGTGACCGCTTTGAATATGGCACCGACCACGCCCGGCTGGCTGATGGCGATTGGCGCAAGCCCGATGAATCTGGGTCTGGACTTACGTGGCGGTGTGCATTTCTTAATGGCCATTGATATGCAGGCGGCGATTGATAAGCAACTGGACGATCTGGCGCAGATCTTCCGCACCGACCTGCGTGAAGCCCGGATTCGTTTTGGCAATATTCAGTCGGATACTGATACAGGGACTGTGCTGGTGCAACTGCGTAATGCCGATGATTTAGCGGCAGCCCGTCGCTTGATCAGCCAGGACCGTGATTTGGATGTCAGCAATGGCCCGGTCGAGTTCAGCCTGCAAGTGCGGATGAGCGATGCCAAAATTGCCGAAATCCGTGATTATGCACTGCAACAAAACATCACCATCATCCGCAACCGGGTGAATGAAATCGGGGTAGCAGAGCCGCTGGTGCAACGTCAGGGCGAGCGCATTATTGTGCAACTGCCGGGTGTGCAGGACACCGCCCGCGCCAAAGAGATTTTAGGCGCCACCGCCACGCTGGAGTTCCGGCTGGTGGATGATAGTGTGGATCTGAATGATGCGCTGGCCGGCAGGGTGCCACCCAGTGCGCAGCTTTACTATGATCGTGATGGCCGCCCTGTGGTGCTGCAACGTCGTATCATGCTGACCGGTGATCGCATTACCGGTGCCAGCTCCAGCTTTGATGAATATGGCCGGCCCCAGGTCAATATTTCACTGGATGCGCAGGGGGGCAATATGTTCTCTCAGGCCACCCGTGATGCCATTGGCCGCGGCATGGCAACCGTGTTCATCGAATACAAACCGACCGATCAGATTGGCCCGGATGGCGACCCTGTGCTGGAAAAGATAGAGGAAGTCATCAACGTGGCTACCATTCAGGCACGGTTAGGTCGCAGCTTCCGTATTACCGGTATTAATAACCCTGGTGAAGCGCACAATTTAGCGCTGCAGTTGCGGGCAGGTGCCTTGTTAGCTCCGATCCAAATCATTGAAGAGCGCACGATAGGGCCAAGCCTGGGTCAGGAAAACATCGAGCTGGGCCAAACGGCCATTATGTTGGGTCTGGCCACCGTACTGGTGTTTATGGTGCTGTACTACAAAGCCTTTGGCCTGGTTGCCAATGCTGCGCTGGTGGCTAACCTGGTGCTGATTGTTGGGGTGATGTCGATGATCCCTGGTGCTACCCTGACCTTACCGGGTATGGCGGGTATCGTGCTTACGGTGGGTATGGCGGTCGATGCCAATGTGCTGATTTTTGAGCGGATCCGTGAGGAGCTGCGCGATGGACGTAGTGTGCAGCAAGCCATTCACCATGGCTACGACCGGGCATTCTCTACCATTGCCGATGCCAACGTCACTACCTTAATTGCGGCGCTTATCTTGTTTGGTGTCGGTACCGGGCCTATCAAAGGCTTTGCCGTGACGCTGATGATTGGTATTGTCACCTCGATGTTTACCGCCATTGTCGGTACGCGTGTGCTGGTCAACATGATCTGGGGCGGTCGTCGCCTGCAGAAGTTGCCAATTTAAGGGGGCCATGATGATCGCAATTAATTTTAATAACACCATCAATTTTATGCGCCTGAAAGTACCGGCTTTGATCCTGTCCGGTATTTTGGTGATTGCCTCGCTTGGTTTAATGGCGACCAAAGGCATGAACTGGGGCCTGGACTTTACCGGTGGCACCGTGATTGAAGTCGGCTATCAGCGCGATGCCGATTTATCGGCGGTGCGCTCTGTACTGGCCGATGCCGGTTTCCCGGATGCCGTGGTGCAGTACTTTGGCTCCAGCCGGGAAGTGCTTATCCGGATTGGCCCGCGCGATGATATCGAGCAGGTCACATTAGGTGAGCAAGTGTTGCGCCTGCTCGGTGAGGCGGATCCTGGCACGGTCGATATGCGTCGTATTGAATACGTCGGCCCCAGTGTGGGTGCCGAGCTTAAAGAGCAGGGTGGCCTGGCAACTTTGGCGGCCTTGATCTGTATTTTAATTTACGTGGCGTTTCGTTTCGAGTGGCGCTTTGCACTTGGCGCAGTCGCGGCATTGGCGCACGATGTCATTATCACGCTGGGTTTGTTTTCCTTGCTTGGGCTGGAGTTTGACCTGACCGTACTGGCTGCTGTGCTGGCGGTGATCGGTTACTCGCTGAACGATACCATTGTAGTCTGTGATCGGATCCGCGAAGGCTTTCGCCGTATTCGTGAGAGCGAGCCGGTTGAGGTGGTCAATGAATCGCTGACCGGTACCATGAGCCGCACCATCATCACCTCGTTAACGACCATTCTGGTGCTGCTGGTACTGTTCTTTAAAGGCGGCGAGTTGATCCATGGTTTTGCTACTGCGCTGTTGTTTGGTGTGGTGATTGGTACCTATTCGTCGGTCTATATTGCCAGCTCCATGTCCTTGTTGCTGGGCATAAGCCGCGAAGATCTGATGCCACCGCCGGTGGAAAAAGAAGGCGAGAATACCGAGCCCTTGCTATAAGCGCGCTTAACCGACAAAATGCCAGTCTCCCGACTGGCATTTTTTTGGAGCTTGTTATGCAGCACTCACCGGCATTTCTGGCCTTAGTCAACGCCGCCAAAGCCGTTATCAAGGAAATGGATATCGCGAGCTTGCAGCAGCGAAGCACACCTTATGTACTGATAGATACCCGTGAGGATAATGAGTGGCAGCAAGGGCACTTACCCGGGGCCATGCATCTTGGCAAAGGCATCATCGAGCGGGATATTGAACAGACAGTGCAAGATAAGCACCAGGCGATTATCTTGTATTGCGGTGGTGGCTACCGCTCGGCGCTGGCGGCCCAGGCACTGCAGCAAATGGGCTATCAGCAGGTGTTTAGCCTGGCAGGCGGCTATCGCGCCTGGCAAGAGCAGGGCTTGCCCATAGAGCGACCATAAAAACGCAGCCAATAAAAAACCCAGCAATGGCTGGGTTTGGTAGTAAGGCAGATGCTTAACGCATCAAATCTTCGGTCAGGTGCGGCCGCATGGTTTTTAGCATGCCCTGCAGCACTTTCGGACTGGCGGCGACCACATTGCCACTTTTCAGCTGGTTGTTGCCACCGGCAAAGTCGGTGACCATACCACCGGCTTCGCGCACAATCAGCTCACCGGCTGCAATATCCCATGGTTTTAAACCAATTTCCCAGAAACCATCCAAACGGCCTGCAGCGACGTAGGCCAAATCCAAAGCAGCCGAGCCAGCACGGCGCATATCAGCGACCAGCGGGAACAGGCTGTTAAACACACTGCTGTATACCGGCAGCAATTGCTTTTGCTTGAACGGAAAGCCAGTGCCAAGCAGCGCACCAGTCAGCTCAGGCCGGTTGCCAACACGAATACGGCGGCCATTGAGCTGGGCGCCACGGCCACGGGAAGCAGTGAACAGCTCATCGCGCAGCGGATCGTAGATCACAGCTTGCTCGAGCTTGCCCTGGACTTTTAAAGCAATGGAAATGGCAACATGCGGGATACCGCGGATAAAATTGGAGGTACCATCGAGTGGGTCGATGATCCATTGGTGATCGCTTTCTGCCGGTCCTTGCATGCCCAGTTCTTCGCCAACCACACTGTGGCCAGGGAAGGATTTACGCAAGGTTTGCACAATCAGTTGCTCGGCTTCACGGTCGATGTTGGTGACAAAGTCGTTGCTGGATTTCTCCGTCGATTTAACGATATCCAGTTGCTCGCACGAGCGGGCAATAAGTGTTCCTGCACTGCGGGCAGCACGGATGGCGATGTTCAACATCGGATGCATAGCGATTACCTTATTGGATAAAGAGCGGTTAAAACATACACAAAAGTGCGGCGGCTATTGTAGCGACTTGGCCGTTAAAGTAAAGGGGTTTTGGTTTTTAAAGCTATTGTCTGATGGAGATGAAATCAAGGGCTGGTTGGTTAAACCAGCCCTTAGCTGGACTATTTTGAGATGATCACGGTAGCTAAACTTTTTGGATCAAAATGCTCGAGTGCATTTTGACTGGTCATTAAGTAGGTGCCATCATCCAGCGGTAAGGCATTGAGAAACGTCCTGTTCAGGTTTTTCACCGTGCAGCTTTGCGAAGCTAGATCATAGATTGCCAGCTGACCTGCCAGGATCCGAAGTTGCTGACGTTCTTCATCAAAGCTTATCTTCTGTATGCCATTTACACCAATATCAAGGATGTTCTGGTTATTGAAGTTCAGACAACGGTCCACAATCAGCTCTGTTTCACCTGTTTCTAAATCCAGCCGGTAAATCAAATTTTGTAATTGACTGGCTAGATAGAGCTGATTGTTTTGCGTATCCACAGCCACATCGTTCACGCCTTCGATGATACCAGCAGTACCAGCGCTGCCATCAAATTCATGCAAACTGCGTTGACCCGTAGAGACATCTATCTGCAAAACTGAATTGGCAAGATTGGGTTGTGCCATATAAAGCGTTGCTGTCTCTGCATGAAAATCACCACCTGTCATCCCTCCTGAGCTGGGCCCTTCGCCAACCCCCATCCCGCTGACGACCGAAACTGTTCCATCAGGCAGGGCAACCGATAAAATGGCATCATCCAATCCAATCAGGAGCGCATTATTCGCTTCGTAAAAAAACAGGCCGCTGTGATAGTTCACACCCGCTTGGTTGATGTCAGCCAGCATGGTGCGATCACCACTCGATAAATCAATCGAAAACAGCGATTCAGCAGCATTGCTACCATTATCTAAGACGTATAGTGTGTTGCTATCTGCGCCAAAGGTCAGGTAATTTGGCATCATCAAACCGCGACCAGAGCCAATACCTGAACTTACGAAGGCGGAGCGTTCACCGGTTCGGGAGTCCACTTTTAACACTGTGTTATAACCAGAGTCGGCGACCAACAAAGTGTGCTCATCAAGCAGCAGGATATCCTGAATTTGTGAGGTCGGATACAAAGTGGTACTGCTCTCAGCAGACAACATATAGGACAGAGGAAAAGCGAGTTCAACTTTAACAATACCTTCCATACCAGCTATAAACAGTTGGTCACTATTGGAGCCTGAAGTTAATGCCATAGGGCTAAAGTCAGGTAAGTCCATGACAATGCTTCGCTCGCCGGTTTGCGTATTGACCTCAACCAACAGAAAATGGCCAGCGGTAGCGAATAACCTGTCTCCAAGCATGGTCATTTGCTTGATGGTAAGCCATGGCGAGTCGGTAAGATTGGTGTAAGACAACAAGCGACTTGTCTCATCTGCTAGATTGAATTGATAAAGATGATCGGTAGCGTAGATGCTATTGGCTTCCAAAAGTTTCAGTAACACAAAAGCGTGTTGGTTGATTGGATCAAATACGGATTGGACACCAATCAACTGAACATCGGGTGCTATCTCAGGTGCAAAATTTGTCAGGAGTTTTTGCTGACCTTGCTCCAAATCTACTTCATACAATGACACGGTATCTTCATGATGGTATGAATAGATGAGACGGTTGTTCGCTGCATCGAAATTTAACTCGCTAATGTAGTCAACGGATGTCAGCAACTGATAAGTCAGATCTGTGTGATCGATTGCAACGATATCCTGATTGTCCAGCACACCTATGAGTCGCTGCTGCAAGTCGTCATAAACAAGGTAAGCGGGTGCTCGCAGAGTATTTACTCTGACAGAGGCAGCGTCTATATTCTCATTGCCATCGGCGTCGCTGACAGCTACGGTCAATTCAGTATCACTATCGGACTCGATCTCAACATCGGCAGTCCACTCAAACTCTTCCTCCTCATCCTCACCGTTACTGCCTTGGGCATGAAAGCTCTGTGCCGATACACGCTGTGCCGCAACACTCTGACTATGAATATTGGCTGGTACACCGTTCACACTGAGTGCGCTAATACCATTACGACTGGTAGCCGTACCGCGAACAGTGAGAGTACCCGCGGATGTTTTGGACTGCGACCATGGGAAAACCACACTTGCTTGCGGCGGTGTGCCTGTACCTGTTGCTGGTGGTTGGTCGCGGGTAGTACTAACAAAGTTGGCACTGACACCACCAATGGTTAACGTAGTGGTCTGGCTGGTCGCAAATTGGCTGGATGCCTGATGCCGCACCCGGATTTGTGCAGCATTATTGACGGTCGCCGAGCCCGCAGCAAAGTCACCATTGTTTACTGAGTACTCACCGTTCTGAATACTGATAGTAGCCGCAGCATTGATACCAGACACAGTGATACTGTTTGAAGTGACGGTGGCCCCAGGCTCCACATCCGACTGAGCGGTAAAGCTGAATGCATTCGGCTGCGTATTGGTGACCGGTGGTGGATTTGGCTCTGAACCTGAACCGCCACCACATGCGACTAACAGCAACAGAGTTAACACCAGCAAGCAGTGCTTGCTGGTGAAGAAAAGGTGTTTCATGACGCTCCCTGTTTTAGTAAGCTTTTTTATTCTGCGGTAAAATCTATGCTGATATGAACAATAAATCAACAATTAAAGTTGAATTGAAGGCAATAAAGTTAACTTGTTAACTTTATTGCCTTCAATGTGCTGGGCCAGCCACAGCCACGTATACTGGTGCTGACTGCGGGATGCCAAAGCACCATGAAAATTAACTGAGGTAGAGAGATTAGTTGTGATAGCAGTTACTCAGCTGTTGCTGAAGCAGTCGCAGTATATCCTCATTACGCTTGAGCAGCCGCAGTTGACTAAATAACTCTGCTGCCTCCGGATACTGCAGCTTTAAGTAGCTGAACCATTGTTTGATGCGGTTGCTGTAGTATTTGCCTTTATCGCCGACCACTTCAAATTCAGAGTATTGCATCAGCAGCTGCAGTACCTCCGGCCAGGGCATGGCGGGCTGGCCGCTGCGGATGGATTGCGCCAGATTGGGCAGGGCCAGAGCGCCGCGACCCAGCATAATATCCTGCGTAGTGGCTTCCTGTTGGCATTGTCTGGCCTGAGCCGGTGTCCAGATTTCACCATTGGCAATGACCGGTATGGCGATGCGCTGCCGGATGTGGGCGATCCAGGGCCAGTAGGCAGGTGGCTTGTAGCCATCGGCTTTGGTGCGGGCGTGCACGGTCAGCACCGAAGCGCCGGCGGCTTCGATGGCGCTGGCATTATCCAGTGTCAGGGCGGTGTCGTCGTAACCCAGCCGGATTTTGGCACTGACCGGGTACTCAGCGGGAACCGCCTGGCGCACCGCCTTGACGATGTGATACAGCTGCTCGGTTTCTTTTAATAGCACGGCACCGCCGCGGCTTTTATTGACCGTTTTGGCCGGGCAGCCAAAGTTCAAATCAATACCGGGTGAACCCAGCTGCACCGCTTTGGCGGCATTTTCCGCCAGCCAGTTCGGTTCTTGCCCCAGTAACTGCACCCGCACCGGCACACCGGCCGGTGTTTTACCGCCATACTCGAGCTCAGGGCATAGCCGCCGGAATACCCGGGCTGGCAGTCGCTGATCGACCACCCGGACAAATTCGGTGATGCACAGATCAAAGCCACCGATGCGGGTCAGCATATCGCGCATCAGGTGATCAACAACGCCTTCCATCGGTGCCAGGACAATCTGCATAACAGCTCTGTTCGGGGATTGGGCGGCAGATTATAGTGAAAGCACTGGCAGGAATACAGTAAAATGGCACTTAGAACGGCTGGGTGCTGGCAAAGGGCAGCGCCATGAATGGCATTCAGGGTAAGGAGAACAATGAGAACAGGGTTTATAACTGGCTTGATGCTGCTGGTAACGCTGCTCACTGGCTGCGATAGCATGCAATCGCTGACAGAAGCTGAGCAGGTAGAACGTACCATTCGGCAGGAAGTACGCCGCGATCTGCGCGGGCTGAATGCTTTAACCGATGCAGCGCAAGCGACGCCGTACGATGGTTTTGCCTGGCGCCGCGGGGAGCGGTTGCAAGTCCGGCAGCGACAGGAGCAAGCGTTGTTGTTGCTGGAGCAGGTGGAAGTGCCGGAGATCATTGCCACTGCTGTTGCACAGCGGATCCCGAGCTTTAGTCTGGTGCGTTATCAGCAGGGCTGGCTGGTGGTGTTTGATACCTATGTCAGCCCGCAGTGTCAGGTGGTGTACGCTTACGCCTACCGTGGGCACTTAGCCGATACCCCGCTTTGTTCGAAAGATGTATTTGCTGAACAGGCGAATGGCCGCTGTCAAAGCCCGATTACGGAGGAATGGCAGGTGTTTAAAGAATGGTTTTTTGCCAGGTCGCTGCTGGAGGAAGGCAACCCTGCCTGTGTGCAATCGGCTAGCAGGTTCTTTGAAAGCAACGACTAGCTTCGGTACAGAGTTTTGATCAGATGAAAGCCAAACTGAGTTTTTATCGGGCCGTGCACTTCCAGCACGGCGTTTTTAAACACCACTTCATCGAAAGCCCGAACCATCTGGCCGGGGCGAAACTCCCCTAAATCACCGCCTTTCTTCCCAGAGGGGCACAGTGAGTGTTTTTTAGCAAGGGCACCAAAATCAGCGCCTTTGGCCAGTTGTTGTTTCAGCTTTTCGGCTTCCGCTTTGGTTTTCACCAAAATATGCAGGGCACAAGCTTTAGCCATGGTTTTTCTCCTTCGCAGAGGGGCTTTGTCGACGGCAGCGCTCCGAGCAGTATTTTACTGCATCCCAGCAGTGTTGCCATTTCTTACGCCAGCGAAATGGACGCTGACAGACCGGGCAGATTTTTTCAGGCAAAAACAGCTTCTTATGAGCCATGACGCTTAACCGCTATAGATGGTGCTTAGCTCGTTTTGCCGCAGTACTTCAGCCAGCTCAGGCAATTGGAACAATTCAAGCGCTAACACATCCAGTATTTGCGGGGCAAATTGCTCCCATTCTGGATCCAGTGTGATATCAAACAGCACCCGGCTTTCACCGCTCATGTGTTCGGCCAGTTTTAGCATGGCAAACAGCCGCTGTTCCAGCTCACTGTCTGCTTCCAGAATCAAGGCCGGGCTGTGGTGATAGGCAATGACATTGCAGAGCTCGGCCGGTAAGCCCCAGGATTGAGCAATCAGGTAGCCCAGAATTTCGTGACAGGTGTGAAAGCGATGCTCTTCCGCTTCACTGTAGCCCTGGCCAGCCAATACGCCTAGTTTCACCAAATCAGCGTAATTCGGTGCCTGGGCGGTGATCAGGGCAATACCGGCGTTACGAAATAAACCCAGGGTGTAGCAATCATCGCAGAGCTCCTGCGGCCATTGCAGGTGCCTTGCCAGGCTGGCAGCGCTATTGGCGACGAGCAGGGCGTTGCTCCAGAGCTTTTGGGAGAAAGGATCTTTCTGCTGGCCTTGCTCCAGGGTAAAGCGCAGCAAGACGCTGCGTACCAGTTTGACCACCCGGTTCACGCCAAGGAACTTGCAGGCATGTTCAATGGAAGTGATTTTGTTGCGCAGGCCAAAGTAAGCCGAGTTCACTACTTTTAAGGTAAAGCCAGCCAGGCCAATATCCATATTGATCAGGGTAGCCAGCCGCTGCATATTGGGCTCTGGCTGCTGCACCAGTTGCTGAATGTGCAGCAGTACATCCGGCTGAGGTGGGATGGTAAAGCCTTGCAGCGCCTGATCAATGGCGTTCATATCCAATGGCTGAACCATCCGGAAGTCTCCAAACATAAAAGGGGTTGCTGGCTGTTATTAAAGCAAAGTCCGGTGACTTTGCCAATACAGCCTATGGCTAGGTTACTTTAAGAGTCGAGGTAAGGCCGGCCACTGATCAGGCTGCGCGCCAGTTGCCACTCGGCATCCGGATCGGCCTGCTCATCGCCACTGAAATGCACTTCAAACTGCAGGTACTCATCACTGTTGTCCTGGCTGCTGACCAGCCGCTCGGGCACCTGGCCAACCTGGCGACCAGCATGAATGGCAACCTGAGCCGCTTGCTCCATCAAGCCAAGAAAATGGCCCAGTGGTAATTGCTGGAAAATGTCCGCATCCAGCTGTGACCACCCCAGTAAATCGGCACTAATCTGGCCATCTTTGTGATCGGTAAACAGCATGGAAACCGCGGGCGAGTCCGGGTTTTCGCCACTCTGATAACTGGCCGCATCCTGCTCGTCAAAAAACATGACATAGCCATAGGCCGGGCAGCCCTCAGCATCCATGTCGTCAAAGGATGGATCGTAAATCAGAAAAAAGCGACGCTCAGACATCAAAGCCCCTGTGCAAAAATAAAACGCTATTGTACCGAATGAAACCCCCAAGCTAAAGTGCTAATTAGCAATCGCTTCGTCGGAGTAGGGGATTTCCAGCAGCAACGACAGGGCTCTTAACTGGACTTCCTGCTGCTCCGACAGTTTACCATCGGATTGTGCAGCCACCAGCATACCCTGCCACAGCTGTTCTTTTACCTTAGGGCTGGCAGCCATCAGTTTGGCTAGCATTGGTTGCACTGCCTGATAACTTGCGACGGGCTGAGCGGTATCTGCCACCAGTTGCCAGCGGGTAAGGCCGGCTTGCCAGCTTTGCATGCAGCTTTCCTTATCATCACTGGTCGCATTGGCTATCAGGCTAAGTAACAGCAAGGCTTCGGCCTGAATATCAGCAAATTTACTAACCGAGGTACTGCGGAGGATCTCGCTACTGCGAAACTGGCTGGCGACAGTATGATCCACCAGCTGCGCAATCGCCCACTCCAGCAGATGCAGCTCACCATCGGCATCAATCACCTGCCGCAGCAGTTGTTCAAAACGTTCGAAGCGCACTGCTGTCAGGGATTTCAGGCTTGGAATACACAGTTGGGCCAGCATCAGTTTCTGCCGCTCTGGTAGAGGTTCAATCTGGCTGAGCAAGCGGTCAACATCCTGCAGCAGTGCAATGGAGCCCTGATCGCGGATAAGCTGCAGTTGTTTTTGCCGGCTGGCTTCATCGTTGCTGATCAGCAAAGCAAGCAATAAAGGCTCTGCCTGCAGGGGCTGATGGGCCGTCTGCAGCAAAAGGACGGGTAGTGCTGCCAGCAAGCGTTGACCTGGTGTGTCTTGTTTAGGCGCATCTGCTGTGTCACTGGCGGCAGATGCTGCGGCAACCTGGTTGGCTTCTGCACTGCGCGCAGCAGGTAGCTTCCCATTCCAGCGTGGTTCCAGCCGTTTGATCCGATCGGTCAGCGGCGGGTGGGTAGCAAAAATACTGGCCCAGCGGCTGATGGCTTCACCAAAGAACAAATGACTGTTTTCATCGGCATTCTGGTTGCTGATTTTGGTGCCACGTGAACTGGCAGCAATTTGTTTCAGTGCCCCGGCAATGCCAGCAGGATTACGGGTAAATTGCACCGCAGAGGCATCGGCCAGGTATTCGCGCTGGCGACTGACTGCCGATTTGATCAGATTCCCAAAAAATGCGCCCAGGTAACCAAGCACAGTGAAACCCAGGCCCAGCAGCAAGATGGCGGCGGCTCCACCACCGCCTTTGTTGTTGCGGCTGCTGCGTGCTGCAATGTGTGCACCACGACTGCCGCGCAGCAGCAGATAGCCGACATGACCAACAAACAAAATGCCATTAAGCACGGCAATCATCTTAATGTTCATCCGCATATCGCCATTGAGAATATGGCTGAACTCATGGGCGATGACCCCCTGCAGTTCATCGCGGCTTAATTGTTCCAGGCAGCCCTGGGTGACACCAATCACGGCATCGGCCGGGCTGTAACCGGCAGCAAAAGCATTGATGCCACGTTCAGGCAACACATACACCGCAGGTACCGGTAAGTTGGCCGCCAATGCCATTTCTTCCACCACATTCAGCAGCTGCCGGTGTCTGGCATCTGTGGTATCGGGTGACACACGCTGGCCTCCCAGCGCCTCAGCAACCACCCGTCCCCCTTTGCGTAATTGCTGCCATTTTACCAACATGGCAATGCCAATGGCGCCAAGGACAATCAGGCTGGTCCACAGCAGCAGCTCCGGTTGAAACATGCCGCGCTGCAGGCCAGATTGAATGGCTTCGCTATCGGCAAAGCCAAACACTATTGCGACCAACAGATTGGTCAGTGTCAGTAACAACAACACCGCCAGGGCAAACAACACCACTAAAATGCGGGTGTTGCGTCTGGCCAGATCCTGCTGGCTGAAAAAGTTACTGGCCATGCGCTGTTAGAAACTTACTTTTGGTGCAGCCTGAATGGCTTGGCTGTCTTCAAACTCCAGCAATTTGGCATCGGCACCATGACCAAAACTTGGGGCCAGCACCACTTGTGGAAAGCTTTGCTTGTAGCTGTTGTAAGCGGTGACGGCATCGTTAAAAGCCTGGCGGGCAAAAGCCACCCGGTTTTCGGTGCTGGTCAGCTCTTCTGACAGCTGTATCATGTTTTGATTGGCTTTTAAATCCGGGTAGGCTTCCATCACCACATTCAGCCGGCTCATCGCCCCTTGCAGCATGGACTCGGCACCGGCCAATTGGCCCATAGCCGCAGCATCGCCTGGATTATTGGCTGCAACCTTCAAACCGGCAGCGGCGGCGTTACGGGCATTGATCACGGCCTCCAGCGTATCACGCTCATGCGCCATGTAGGCTTTGGCGGTTTCCACCAGGTTGGGGATCAAATCGTAGCGGCGTTTTAATTGTACTTCAATTTGAGCGAAGGCATTTTGATAGCGGTTTTTCAGTTTCACCAGACTATTAAAAATGCTGATCACGAAAAATAACAGGATCAGAATAACGGCAAAGATAATCAAGGTTGTCATGGATGTCCTCGTAGGCAGCACTGCAAATGATTTGCTCGCTATAGTGTTAACTTTCCTTTAATCATTTGTCCAGTCTTACCTGTTACAAAGTGATAAAAAAACGATATTTTACGTTTTAGCGGGTCTGTTTACAGCGTGATGACGGTGTTTGTCATGCTATAATGGCCGGCAGTGAAAACAGGAGCCTTCTATGTTTGAATTTAAACACATCTCGGTGGCTGACACCGCCAGTCGCCTGCAGCAGCGAACTGCAGTGATCGCCGATATCCGCGATGAACAAAGCTATGCCGCCGGGCATATTGCAGGAGCCTGGCACCTGACCTCAGCCAGTTTGCCAGCCTTTATGCAGCAGCATGATTTTGCCACGCCCGTGGTGGTGGTTTGCTATCACGGCAACTCCAGTCAGGGAGCGGCTCAGTACCTGGCACAGCAAGGTTTTGATGAGGTCTACAGCATGGATGGTGGCATGGCCCTGTGGCAACAGCAGCACCCGGTGACCACTGCCAATGATTAAATTGGGAGAGCTGAACTCGGTCAATGCGGCCCGGCTGTTTGCCGATTACTGCGTGACTCAAGGCTGGTCTGTGCAAGCTGTGGTTGAGGAGGCGGAAGTGACTGAGCGAGCTGCGCTTTATGTGGATGAGCAGCAGCTGCACCAGGTGAGTCAGGCGTTGGAAGCGTTTTTACAAAACCCGGCTCACCCGCGCTACCATGCTGCAGCCTGGCAGCGCAGCGAGTTGGCAGCGGGGTCGGCTTCATTGTGGTCTGGCTTGCAGTTCAAAGCCTTCAGTGGACCCGTGACCTTGCTGGTGTTGTTGTTGGCGTTGCTGGTATACGGCTGGCAGCAAATCGCTCCTCAACAGGCTTCTGCTGCATTGGGCATTTTTCTGCAACCGGGGGCCATCCATCTGGCAGAAAGCTGGCGCTGGTTTAGCCCGGCGCTGTTGCACTTTTCGCTCACCCATCTGGTGTTTAATCTGATGTGGTGGCTGCTGCTGGCTGGCCAGTTTGAGCGGCGTTTGGGCAGCGGCCAGCTGCTGTCAGTGGCTTTGAGCAGTGCGTTGATCGCCAATGTGGCGCAGTATGTGCTGGTAGGGCCCTACTTTGGTGGCTTATCTGGGGTAGTATACGCACTGTTTGGTTACTTCTGGTGGGCTGGGCGACTGAATCCTGCCCAGGGTTTGCAGCTGGATAAAGGGCTAGTGGCTTTTATGTTGATCTGGATGGTGCTCGGTTTCCTGGATGTCCTCTGGGTGTCGATGGCCAACTGGGCGCATCTGGGTGGCTTGCTGGCCGGCTGTGGCTGGGCCTGGTTGCTACGGCATAAACCGGGCCGGCCCGATTAACTCAGGCCGGTATCTTGCCATCGGCTATTGATACAGGTACTTGGTAAAGAGTAAGTCGCGGATCATATCTTTGCCGGTTTCGCGTTTTAGCACCGCTTGCAGTTCCTGCAGGATGGTTTGGCGAATTTCTTCCCGGCCGGTCAGGGATTTGATTTTGTCTTCAGGCTGCTGATTGAAGATCCGAATAATGGTATTCAGGATCAGCGGTTCGTGATGCTCGATATCGGCAAGATAACTGCGATCGGCAACCATCAGCTCGACGGTGACCCGGATATAGCCCAGCGAGCGGCGTCCTGAGGTCACATAATTGGTCACAATGTCCGGATCAAAGCCATAATAAACAATGTCTTGCTCACTTCGCTGAGCCTGTGCGCCGGGCGTGTATAGGCTGCAAAGCAGTATCAGGAGTGTCAGTAAAATGCTGGCATACTTCATAAATGGTGTGGTTCCTGTGTCTGGCTGGTGCTGGTGGCCGTTGTGCAGAGCGCTGCTGGTCAGATCATAGCAGTTTCTGTCATTTGTTCTATCGGCCTGCTACAGAATTACTGAAATCCATCCCTGAAATTGCTATGATGCGGCGGTTTTTGCAATGATATGAGTGCCATGTCCATCACCACTGCCCACTATTTACTGCAAGCTCATTGGCAAACGCCTTCAGACCTGCGTTTGCAGCCAGTGCAAAGCTCCTGGTTGCTGGAAACCGACTCACTGACGGCCCGGTTGAAAAGTCGTTGCCGGCACTTTCGTGTACAGATGCTATCTGAGCAGTACTACCCGCTGCCTGAGCGTTTGCAGGCCCAGTTAGCCGGTGCTGAGAGTGCCTTGTTACGCGAAGTCATGTTGCATTGCGATGCGCAGGTGATGATTTATGCGCAGAGTTGGTTGCCAGTATCGACCTTAGCGGCAATAGAGCCATTGGCCAGGCTGGGTGACCAACCACTGGGAGAGTTTATTTTTCGTCATCCGGAATTGCAGCGCGGGCCTATTGAAGTCGCCGTGCTTGATGCTACAGCGCTGAAGTTAGCCGCACCCTTGGCAGAGCAAGCCGTGTGGGCCCGGCGCTCGGTATTTTGGTTGGCCAAACACCCCTTGCAGGTGGTGGAGGTGTTTATGCCAGAGGTATACCAATTATGAGCTGGCAATTGCGCCGGGCGCACTGGCCCTATTACCGACAGCTGATGCGGCTGGATAAGCCCATCGGTATTTATTTGCTGTTGTGGCCAACCTGGTGGGCTTTATGGCTGGCTGCAGAGGGGGTACCGCCCTGGTCGCTGTGGCTGGTATTTACCCTGGGGGTGGTGCTGATGCGCTCGGCTGGTTGTGTCATCAATGATTACGCCGATCGAAACTTCGATGGCGCTGTGGCCCGCACACGGCTGCGGCCGTTGGCCGCTGGCAAGGTAACGGCGGCTGAAGCTTTGCAGCTCTTTGTACTCTTGTTGCTGCTGGCAGCAAGTTTGCTGCTGTTTTTAAACTGGCAAACGGCGCTGTTGTCCCTGGGCGCGCTAGCGCTGGCATCCTTATATCCTTTTATGAAGCGTTACACCCATCTGCCGCAGCTGGTGCTGGGAGCGGCCTTTAGCTGGGGCATGCCGATGGCATTTATGGCCATTCAATTGCAGTTGCCGGCTGTGGTCTGGTGGCTTTACCTGGCTAACTTATGCTGGACAGTGGCCTACGATACCTACTATGCGATGGTGGATCAGCCGGATGATGAGCAGGTAGGCATCAAATCAACAGCAATCTTGTTTGGTCGCTATGCACTGCCCGCTATCGTGCTGTTGCAGGCTATGACTCTGGTGCTGTTGTATTGGGTGGGGCAGCTTGCTGAGCTCGGCTGGTGGTACCTGCTGTCACTGTTGCTTTGTCTGCCATTATTTTCGTACCAGTTCAGGTTGGCGCGCCAAAGCAGGGCTCTGTGTTTTCAGGCCTTTTTGCACAATCATTATGTTGGGTTGGTGGTTTTCGCCGGCATTGCACTGGATTTGTGGCTGCGGTAGGGCCGCGTGCAACAAAACGGCTTCAAAGAGCTAAAGCAGCGCCTCATCGCGGCGAAACCAACCGGCAATGCTATAGCGGTCCTGCCGGGTTGGCAGCACCTGATGCGGAAACCGGCTACTTTCAAACAAAATAAGGCTACCGGCTCTGGGCGGTAGTCGCATTAACTCGGTATGGTGTTCATTGTAAACCACCAGCTCACCGCCATCCTGTACATCATTCAGATAGCAAACGCTGGTGACTTGTCGGCTGGCTTGTTGGTTAAACGCATCCAGATGGGTTTGATAGAAATCACCTGGCTGGTAGTGCGCAAAATGGCACTCGTAACCGGTCAGGCCCAGGAAAAAGTGCCGGTTCAGCAGGCTTTGAATGGCATTCAGCTCCAGCATGTAACGTTGTTGCGCTACGGTGCTGCCATCCAGCCAACAGGTTTTATCCCGCCGGATATCGCTGGCATGCTGTCGCTGCTGGCCACGGCCAATGGCTGCTGGTGTCAATTCAACCTGCTGCTGCACTTCCTGCAATAGGGTCAGGCATAAGTCGGTTGCCAGGTAGTTGGGCAGTACCACCAGGCCATCGCGCTCAAAGCTGGGCAACCAGGTTGCTGGCTGCTCGGGCAGGCTTGGTTGCGGTTGCAACAGGGCGTCGACAGCGTGCATGGCAGTCTCCTCAGGTTGAAAGCGTCCTTATACTGCTCAGCTGATAAGCTGTCTAACAAAGAAAATTTGTCTTGAAGATAAAAAAGTTTGCTGATTGAGCCAAAGCGCCCTGCACCACGTAATGGAAAGCAGTGATAAGGAGAAATACGATGCGAAACTGGTGGGTCGTGATGTTGGTTGGTGTACTGCTTGGTTGCAGCCGGTCGGTGTTGGATTATCAGGCCGAGCAGCCGGAGCTTCGGCTGGAACATTTTTTTCAGGGCAGTGGTCGTGCTTATGGCGTGTTGCAGGATTGGCGCGGCCGGCAGACCTTGCGTTTTCACGCAGATCTTTGTGGGGTTTGGCAACAAAACCGTGGCGATCTGTACGAGGTGTTTTATTTCAGTGATGGCCGGGTGGATTACCGCCACTGGCAACTGCAGCTGCATGCCGATGGCCGGGTCAGTGGTACCGCGCACGATGTCATCGGGGAAGCCAGTGGACAGCTGGCTGGCAATAGCTTGTATTGGGAGTATACCTTGCGTATCCCTTACCAGGAGGACACCATGGATGTGCGGGTGAAAGACTGGATGTATCTGGTTACCCCACAACAGATCATCAATCGCACCAGTTTGCATAAGTTTGGCCTGAAGGTGGCGGAATTGACCTTGTCATTGCAGCAGGTGGATGCAGGGGCCGATTGCAGTGCTCTGCGTCAGCAGTTGCTGCAATTGGCTGCAGAAGCTGGTGCTGTTTAGGGCTCAGTTCTGTCTTTCATCGACTCGAGCTCAATATGAATGGCATCGCAGGATATTTGAATTTCATACAGCGACAATGCCAGGCTTACTAACAACGCAATTAAACTGGCCGCAAAGCTTAGCTGACCGGCCAGCTCCCACTGCATAAATAAGAAAAACATCGACAAGGTACAGAGCAAAAAACTCAGTACGCCATAGGCCTGCATCGAGCGGATTAGTACGATGCGCTTTTTCAGGTTAGCAATCTGGCGCACCACTAATTGGCGAACCTGCACGCCCTCCCGTTCATTCAATTCTCTAATTAACTGTGCCAACACCAAAAAGCGGTTGGTATAGGCCAATAACAGCAATGAAATGGCTGGGAATAACAGCGCCGGTGTAGTGAGAGTCATCGTAGTGCCTTTGCGGGAGTGGATTCGCATATTCTGCCTGAAAGGATTACACTTAGTCGAATTTATAATGAGCAGTCCACCCTGTAGCTCTTAGCTTCATTCTGGCTTAAAGTGTGTATTGTGATGAGATAAAAAGGCGTCGTGGTTTGATATGGTCATAAAACAAAAACAACAACAACCTGCAGTGCAGCCTGAAGCAAAGCTCGATACTCTGCTCGACACCATGAGCAGTGAGCTTAGCGATTTGCTTAGCCAGTTTTCGCAACAATTACAAACCCAGCAGCAAACCCAATTGCAGCAGCTCAGGCAACAATTGCTGCACAGCAGTCAGCAGCAGTGGCAGCAGCGGTTAATTGAACAAGAGCAGGCCTATCAGAAGCTGTTTAAAGACTGGCAGCAAGCCAAGCAGCAGCTGGATATGGCGATCCCTGAAGATCCGGCGCAACTGGAAACGCTGAAAAAATCCCAGCAGCAATTGGACCAGGCCATTCAACAGAAAAAGCAACTGGAACAGGAGTTCAAGACGCTGCAGCAAGCATTTGCTGCCGAGCAACAGCAGCAGACAGTGGCCAATCAGCAATTACAACAGGAAAAACAAAAGCTGACAGAGCAGCTTGAAGCGCTGCAGCAAACGCAAGGACAACAGCTCAGTGATCAGGAGCAGCAGTTAAAGCAGCAGTTGCAACAGCTGCAGCGGCAATTAGATGAGCTGAAACATCAGCAGGTTTCTGAGCAGGCTCAATTGCAGCATAGCAAAGAGGATGTAAAAAGCTTGCGTCAACAGCTGGCAGAAGAAAAAAAACTGCGCCAGCAGGCGGAGAAAAGCCTGGCCGAACAACAAAAAATTCAACAGTCCAGCGAGCAGCAGCATGCAAAAGCCTTGTTTCAGGTGCAGCAGGAGTTGGAGCGTTTGCAAAAGAAGCAAGCACCCACCGAGTTGGAGTTAAAAGATTCCAGGCAGCAGCTTGAACGGCTGCAGAAGGAGCATGCTGAGCTGCAGTCCCGCCAGGAAGCTCAGGCCGAAGCGCAAAGAGAAAAGTTGCAGGCACTGGCAAAAGTGCAGCAAGAGTTGCAGGATCTGAAAGCTGATCATGAGCAGCTGCAGCAACAGCAACAAGCTGTATCTACAGAGGCTGAACAACTGGCTGCAGAGAAAAAGCAGTTGAAAGAGCAGTTATCGGCGATTCAGCCGGAGTTCCAAAACATCCGGGAAAAATGGCAAGCCGCGGAGCAGTTAAACAGCGAGCTGGAGCAAAAAATGCAACAGCATACGCAGGAGCAGCAGGAGCTGCAACAGCGGCTGGACAAACACAAAGAGCAATTACTGCATGCGCAGAAGCGGTTGGAAGCCCACGAACAACGGCAACTGCAACAATCCGATGCCTCCCGCGAGACCATCAAGGAGCTGCGTGAAGAGTTGCAAGCACTGCAACAAAGCCAGCAAGAGAAACTTAGCGAGCTGGAAGAGCAATTGATTGAATACAAATTAAAATTCGAGTACGCCCAAAAACAGCTGCAACAACACGCATAAAAAAAGGGTAAGCCATGAGTGAGCTGCAGTGGCAACTGGTGTATCATGCCGCCTCCGAGTTTGAGGCGGCTTTATTGACCGGGCTATTGCAGAATCAGTGCATTGAGGCCCGCTATCAGGGCCAGTTGTTGCTGGGCGCCATTGGCGAGTTACCTCCTACCGATATTGAGGTTGCTATCTGGGTGAAACCACACCAGGCTACTCAGGCCCTGGCAATCATTCAAAATACAAAACAGCAGGCAGGCACTGAGTGGCGTTGTGCTTGCGGCGAAACCAATGCGCCCGAGTTCGAACTGTGTTGGGCTTGTGGTAGGGATAAAGATGAAAGCGACTAATTTCCAACGCCTGCGTGAGTTAGGTTTTTACCAGCAGGTGGCAGTAGCGGCAACCCTGATGGAGCGGATGCTACCCAATTATCAGCTGTTCAGTGAGGTGATGGACTATGGCGATGCCTCTGTGCTGCGTCATACACTGGATCTGATTTGGGAGTTCCTGGCGGTTAAAAAAGCCAAAATCAACTTCGCCAGGCTAGGCGATGAATTGGCCGAGATCACGCCTGAAATCAATCATTTTGATTGCTTTGGGGTGTACCCTGCCGTGGATACGGCGACAGCCCTGGATGCTCTGATCAATGGCATTGAGCAGCGTGATGCTGTGGAGCTGATTAATGTAGCGAAGATTTCTCAGGCCTCGGTCGCCCGTTTGATTGAGCACGAGTCAGCCGAACTGGATATTACCAGCGAAGCTGAGTTAAAACAGCATGTGCGCAAGCACCCCCTGATGCAATATGAAATGGACTGTCTGGCCGAGCTGATAGAGCTGGTGGCTGAAATCCCGCAGTTTGACTGGCAGCAGGTGAAAAAGCTCCGGCTTTGGGTGGCCGAGCAAGGCGTCAGCAACTTGGGGATGGAATTAACCGTTGAGGATGGCACCGATGAGCAATGATTTTGTTTTTGGGTTGCACGCGGTGCAGGCCATCGTAGAGCGCTCACCGCAGGATGTGCTGGAAGTTTTTGTCAGCAAAGAGCGTGATGACAAACGGATGCACCCGCTGGTGCAGCAGCTGCGTCAGCAGGGCATAGCGGTGCAGTTTTGTCACCGCAAAACGCTGGATAACCTGGTGCAGGGGCAGCATCAGGGTATTGTGGCCAAAGTGCGGTTAGCGCAGGCTGGCAGCGATGCTGATTTGATGAACATCGTGCAGCAACAAGCAGCGCCTTTGTTGCTGGTGCTCGACGGTGTGACGGATCCACATAATTTAGGCGCTATTCTGCGCAGTGCTGATGCCGCCGGGGTGCATGCCGTGGTGGTACCCAAAGATCGCTCGGTCAAGCTCACCTCTGTGGTTCGCAAAGTGGCCTGCGGAGCCGCCGAAACCGTGCCCTTTATTGCGGTGACCAATCTGGCCAGAGCGCTGCGCCAACTGCAGGAAGCCGGTGTCTGGGTGATAGGTACTGCCGGTGAAACCGAGCAAACCCTGTATCAAACCGAACTGACCGGCCCGCTGGCCATTGTGTTGGGTGCTGAAGGTGATGGATTGCGTCGGCTCACCCGTGAAACCTGCGACGCGCTGGTGAAAATTCCAATGCATGGTAGTGTTTCCAGCCTCAATGTTTCTGTGGCAGCTGGCATTTGCTTGTTTGAAGCCGTGCGGCAGCGGCAACTTTGACGGGCTGTCACTCATAACAAACAAGGCTGCGATGGCAGCCTTGTTTCGTTTACATGCAGGGAAACATCAAAACTCGAACTGGAAGCGCAGGGCATACACCATGCTGTCCCAGGTTTTAAACTCGCCAGCTGCCAGGTTGCGGCTGGAGGTTTTGGCATCCACATACATGGCGTTGAACTTCAGCACAATGTCATCAACCGGATACCAGTTCAGGCCCAAGGTGTAATGCTTCAATTCCTGTGCGCCACGTTCATCGTGATGGTCGGTGTGATCGGCATAAGCATAGCGGGCCAATAGCTCAACCGCGCCATAGCCACCTGAGCCGACCGGGTTTTGCACCTGAGTTCGACCAAAGTCGCCGCTAAAACGACGGTAGTTGCGCTGCTCACCAGTGGTAAAGAAGCTGGTTTGCACGTAGTAACCACCATTGCTGATGCTGACGATATCTGGGTTGCTAAAGCCGTGTGCATTTTCATCCCGGTTTAATTTTACGCCCACGTACTCGCCTTGTACGGAGAATGAACCTACACCATACGCGGCTTCAATGGCGTAGCGGGTCATGTCTTTCACATCGCTGAAGTCGCGCCGGCCAATAACCCGGCCATCGATGGCGCGGGTGCCCAGTCGACTGCGCAAGCGGATATCGTTGTACTCTTTCCCCCGGCCCCGGCTGCGCTCGTATTCGTAGCCATTGCTGCGGTAGTTGACCGACAACCCAAGATGAGACCAGATGCGATTGGATGCATCATAAATTGGCGAGAAGGAAGCCCGGCCTGCAACTGAGAAGCCTTCTGTGTTGGTGCGGTTGCGGCTGACACCATCGCCGCCAAACAGACCAAGTGCTGCATAGTAATGTGGATTCAGGGTTTCGTACATGATACCCAGCTCGCGATCTGGACGGTAAGCGTCGACCGGCGTAGCGCGTTCAATAAAGGAGATCCGGCGCGAGCTGGTCGAGCTCTCCATGCTAAAGGGTTCTTTAAAGTGTCCGACGGCCAGACGTCCGTGATCAAACAGGTAGGCCACGTAGGTATTGGCAAAGCGAATGCCCTCGATGTCATCGCCTTCTTCAATGTCGTAAGTCACCGGGTCACGAAAATCGATTTCCACCTGCCATTCCCAGCGATCGTACATCACGCCCAGCATGCCCAAGCGAGCGCGACGAATGATGGTGCCATACTTAGCAAGATCGCCCCGATCTAACCGGTCGTCATCGGTGGTCATGTAGTTGTCATCGAGGTAGGCAGCATCGAACATTATGCGGCCGCGTACACCAAAACGGTGTTTGCCATCGGCGGTTTCCACCGTGAACTTATTGACGCGGGTACGTACCTCATCGCCCAAAACACTGGATGTGGGTTCATAGTCCAGCTCGGAGTGCACCTCGGTGACTGGATTGCTGGCTGCAGTTGTGGCCATAGACGCGCTGAAAAGAGCGAAGTAAATCAGGCTAAGGGTGAAAGTACGCTTCATGCTTTAAGCTCCTGTTATGGTTGTTGGGTGATGTGATACCCCAGCCAGAACGAAGCTTTGTCAGCACCGATAGCAATTAATAGTCGTGTCAGTCGCACCTCCAAACAACGCGGCTGCCCGGGACCAGTAAATGTTAACAGCCAGAGATGACGGCTTGGTTTCAGTAAAATGACAGTCCGATGACGCCCGGTGAAGGGCGCCATCGTGCCTAGGGAGTTCTACTGCGTATCAGAAGGTGAAGTGCACGCCCAGATTGTACTGAGTACCAAAATAGACAGTGCTGGTTGGGTTATCGCGTGAGCCCTGGAACTGCACACTAGGTTCGTTGGTCAGATTTTTCACATTAAAGAACACATAGTGATCACCCAGGAATTGGTATTTCATCGCCAAGTCCCAGACAGTATTGCCTTGATCGTAGCGATCCAGCGCTGCACGGCCACCTACTGCCAGCAAGCGATCCGGCAGTTTGTTCATGGATAGACGAACGCTGGCTGGGCCATAGGCATAGGAGAGAATGCCATTGAAAATGTAGCGAGGCGAACTCGCCAGTTCCAGGCTTTCACCGCTGCGGTTCGGGTAGCTGCCTTCGGTACTTAAGCGGGTGTAATTGGTCTCTACACCCAGGCCCCGCCAAAGACCTGGCAAAAAGCTAAACTGCTGAGACCAGACAAACTCCGCACCACGTACCTTACCGCCCTCGCCATTGACTCGGGTCCTCTCCTCGACGCCATCGCTGGCCATCCGGCTGGTACTGAAGACAAAGTTGTCGATGTCTTTGTAGAACACGCCAGCGGAAAGGACACCAAGCGGTGGCAGAAAGTACTCGGCACTCAGGTCATAATTGATGGCTTCGGCCGGGCGCAGATCCGGGTTGCCGATAATCCGTAGGTTTAGCTGGGAGTTTTCCTGCCGCGATGGGATCAAATCGCCTGGCGGTGGCCTGGAAATGGCTTTGGCTACCGATCCTCTCAGTACAAGTTGGTTGTCTAGCAGGTAATAACGGGCATGAATGCTGGGCAAGAAGTTGTTGTAACTGCTTTTGCCGTTGACACGATTGATCGCCGTAATGTCATTGCCTTCAAACAGTACCTCATTGGCTTCGCTGGCAATGCGGGTGCTTTCGTATCTGGCGCCCAGAACCAGATGCAGGCGATCAAAATCCATTTCGCTCATGAGGTAAGTCGCATAAATATCTTCTTCAATGGAAAAGTCGGCATTGGCAATGGTGGAGTCGGTGTAAAAACGGGCGGCAGCATTCTGCGTCAGATTGCCTCTGTTTTGTTCATGCAGTGCCAGGTAACGACGCCAATCCGGGAAGTAAGGGAGCAGTTCTGCACGACCATTGGAAGCGGACATGAATCGCGAGTTCTGGTAAGACTCCAGCAGGCTTTCAGCAGAAACACCGGTCAATCCGGTATAACGGATAGTATCCGGCTGGGCCTGGGACGCATCTTTTAAACTGACCCGAACCCCGGCTTTGAGGTTGTAGAACAGGTCGCCATGATAGAAGTCACGCTGCAAATTGGTGTCGAAGGTCCATTCATTTTCCACCCGGGGTACCTGGTTGGTTTGGTACTGGCGAAAGCTCAGCTGCGAGGGATCATTCAGGTCAATGTTATTATCGACCGTGAATACTGGAAAAGTACGATCTGAGCGTTCGTAGCTTAAATCCACGCCGTTGATCGAGTTCAGCACCTGCAAAGTGACCGGGTAATCTTTTTTGGCCCGTGAATAAACCACGCGCCCATCCAGAACCCAATCGTCGGCACGGTGTTGAAAGCCTGTGCTGTACATCTGGAACACATTTTTTGGTTCGCGATAAAACACAATACTGTCGATGCGACCATCTAATGAAGAGGCTGCATCGGCAGTTTGATTAAAGCGGGTGTCCGGGTTCGGCCGGTAATCGGTACCACGGCGCCATAACCAGCGGTAGTCGTAGTGGTACAGGGCCCGAAAAAAAGCTGAGGTATTGGCATTTGGCCGGTAATCAAAAATCAAGCCGGCACCAATTTTGTCTTTTTTCTCATCACGATCATAGTACAGTGCCCGGTTAATAAAATACTCATCGTTGGCACTGACGGTATAGGCGGCATCGACCACATCGTAACCACGCGCATCCCGAAAGTAATAGACTGAACCCAGTACGCCAAATTGGTTGTTGTCACCAAAGGTATCGCCATAGGTCAAACCAAGCTGCTTGTTCCAGCTGTCGCGGTTGTCGTTGAAGGTGGTACCAAGCTGGGCTTCTAAAATGCGATCGTCCTGATCAAATGCCGAGCGGGTAATTAAATCAACGGTGCCGCCAATGGCATCGGCCGACATATCGGCGGTAGCCGATTTGACTACATCCACCCGGGCCAGCATATTGGCTGGGAAACTGTCCAACGCGATATCGCGGTTGCCATCGACGTTGGTCATACGGATACCATCCACCGTCACGGTGTTGTACTGTGGCGACAGGCCGCGGATGGTGGCAGTGCGCTGAACGCCTGCCCTGGTTTCTACCGACATCCCTGGCAAACGCACCAGCGCATCGCCGATATTGCCTTCACGAATTTGACCCAGTGCATCGGCCGAGACGACGGTGCGCACGCTTTGGGCATGACGCTGTAAGTTAATGCTCGAAGCATAACCTTCTGCCCGCCCCAACACCATCATACGCTCACCGCTAAAAAGTGTACTGGATAGCCGAATATCCAAACGCTGACTACTACCAGCAACTACGGTGACAGGCACACGCTGTTCATCAAGACCATCGTAATTAATGACCAGAGTATAACTACCGGCCGGAACCCCGTTAAAGTAGAAGCTGCCATCCCGGCTGGCACGAAGGTCGCGGTTGAGCTCGCTAATGCGCACTACTGAGGAGGGTAACACCGCCCCGGTACTGTCATTCAGTACGCGCCCGCTGATACTGCCAAGTTGTTGGCTTCGGTTGCTACCGTCCGGTTGTACCAGGTCATTTGCCAGTACCATGGGGGAGCCCCCAAACAGGGCCGCAGTAACGGCCAGGGTCAATAAAGAATGCCTCAGCTTCATTTTATCGTTTTTCCTATATGCACTATGGCTAATTGTTAATGAAGCCGGCATTCTGAATTTGGATGATTGCAGCGATATGGCAGGACTATGAAGCTTATATGACGACTTCATGACGTTTGTCAGTGGTCATGGTGTTGGGTTAGGATATGCGCTTTCGGTTCCGAAGCAATGGCAGCACAAACGAAAGCAGGGCCAGTCCAAGCAAAACAGCACTGATAGGACGGGTCAGGAAGACGTCGTAGCCATCCATCATCACGGCGCGGCGGAAATTGGTTTCGGCAATGGATCCGAGTACCATCCCCAGGATCACCGGAGCTAGCGGGTAGTCCTTGCGTTTTAAGATCCAGCCTAAAATGCCAAAGCTCAGGCAGCAAAACACATCAAACATGGAGTTTCGCACCGAGTAAGCACCAATCACCGCCATCAGGCTGATCAGCACAAAGAGCACCGGCTTGGGAACCTCGGTCACCCGGATCCAAAGCCGGCTACCTGCCAGCCCCACCAGCAGCAGGGCCAGGTTAGCCAGCAACATAGCGGCAAACAGGCTATACATCAGTTCCGGGCTACTTAAAAACAATTGGGGACCTGGATTAAGCTTGTGGATCATCATGGCACCCACCAGCACGGCTGTGGTGGCACTGCCGGGGATCCCCAGAGTGAGCAGGGGCACCATGGCACCACCAACCGAGCCTGAGTTGGCTGCTTCGGCTGCCGCAACCCCTTCATCACTGCCCTGACCAAATTGCTCTGGCGTCTGACTTTGTTTTTTAGCGATGTCGTAGCTGATAAAGGAGGCGATAGTGGCGCCAGCACCAGGGAAGACCCCAATCAGGGTACCAATGAAGGCCGAACGCAGCGTGACCCATTTTAACCGCCAGTAAGTAACAAAACCGGGCCAACGGTCCTGCACTTCATTAAGGCGTTCTTTGCGAAAATCGCGCTGCTCTATCCGGCTAAACACTTCGCTTAAGGCAAAGAGACCAATCAGGGCCGGGATCAGCAAAAAGCCATCGGACAAGGGCGTGTAATTAAAGGTAAAGCGGTCGGCGCCGGAGATGGGATCGGTGCCTATGGTGTTGATCAACAAACCGATGATGGCGGCAATAAAAGCTTTCAACCAGTTGGCACCCGCCAGTGAGGAAATGGTGGCCAGGCCAAACAACGCTAACGCAAAGTATTCGGCTGGGTGAAAGGTAACGGCGATGGCTGCCAGCGGTTGCGAGAACAGCATCAACACCAGGGTACCCAGCATGCCAGCCACGGCTGAGGTAACAATGGAAATACCAAGGGCCCGGGCAGGCCGGCCTTGCCGGGTCATGGCATGGCCATCGATGGCGGTTACCACAGCGGACGCAGTGCCCGGTGCATTGATGGTAATGGCGGTAATGGATCCGCCATAGCTGGCGCCGATGTAAATTGCCAGCAACAGAATCAGTGCCAGCATCGGCGACATGCCGTAAGTAAAAGGCACCAGCAGGGCAACGCCCATGGAAGGAGACAGGCCGGGAATGGCACCGACCACGATGCCAATCACCAATCCTGCCAAAATGGCAGCCAGTGGCCACCAGGACAGCACAGCTAAACTGCCGGTCAGTAAATATTCAATCACAACCGCTCCTTCTCCAAACAGGCTGACAGTGGCGCGTTACAGCAGCAGTCCACTGGGTAAATCGACATAGAGCAAGCGCTGAAACACCCAATACGAAAACAGCAGCCAGCCGGCAGTGAGTAGCAGCATGGCGCGGGGGTGACGGTATTTCAGCAAATAAAGACCTGCCGGCAGGTACAACAGGGAAGCCAGCCAGTAACCCAGAATGGGGATCAGCAGCACATAGCACAGCATGGCGCTGAGAAAACGAAACAGCAGTCGGGGCCGCTTTCGCAGCCGGTTCTTTTTCGGGTGACGCAGAATCAGCGCCACCTGATAGAGTGCCAGCGGCAGCAGCAAGTAAATCCATAATCTCGGTACACCCTGAGCTCCGACTATGTCTGCAGTTGATGGCGGAGGCAGGCTCACGGTCATCAGATAAAACAACAATGCCAGCGATGCAATGCCGGATAAGATCATTAACTCAGCAGCATGGGCACGCCAGGATGAGCGAAACAGCACCAGCGCCAGCACCGCATTAATCAGCAGCAGGCTGGCCGTAAAGAACTGCCGGGCCTGCTGCTCACCAATGCCCGCCAGCAAGCTGCTGCGCTTGCCAGGCTCGCGTAGCAAGCCAATCTCTGTCAGATAGTACTGAAACTCCCGGGTATCTCTGGCAACCAGGGCTTGAAAAGCTGCACTGTCTTGGTATACCAGGGTGACACCGTCATTGGCCCAACTTGCTTGCCAGTCCGGATCCTGGCTTACCTGATAAATCAACTGACGAAACCACTGCCGTCGCTGCTCCGGTACACCCTGGCGTAGCGCAAAACCACGCCAGATCAGCTCCTGTTCAAGGCCAGGGATCCCAAGCTCTGCAAAGGTAGGGGCTTCGGGGAAATCAGTCAGCCGCTCTGTGGCCGCCACGGCCACCAGCGTTAAATCATCGGAGGCCAGGGCATCACGAGGATTGCCGAGGTAAGCATCGCCCATATTTCCGAGCAAGGCGGCGATGGCTTGACCGCCACTGCTGTAGGGGATCCAGCGCATCTGAATGCCCGCTTGCTTTGCCATTTTGACGCCGGAGACATGCTTTACGCCGCCAATATCAGCCCCCAGCCACAGCTGACGATCACCTTTTTGTAAGGCATCCTGATACAAGGCTGGCCAGCTATCGAGCCCGCTGGTGCTGTTGGTAATAAGCACATGAGGGTTGTGCATAATGTAGGAGTGCCAGTCCAGCTGTTCAATCAAATCCTCACGGCCAGTTGCTACCATCTTGGAAATATTGGAGCGGGTGACTGCCAGCAGGGTGTAGCCATCAGCCGGGCGCTGCAACGCTTCTTCAAAAGCAACGATACCACCGCCTCCGGGCCGGTTAATAACTACCAGCGGTACCTCGCTGTAGCGTCTGGCAATGTCGGCAAAGCGGCGCGCCGTTAAATCAATCAGGCCACCTGGGCTGGTGTACACCACTATACGGATCGGTTGAGTAGGAAAAGGGTCGGCCGGTTCGGTTTCTGTTGCCTGCAGTGAAGGGAGGCAAAGGAGCAGCCACAACAATCCCCAGCGTGCTTTTTGCCGTAAGCCTTGCAAGCAGATCACGATAAAAGCTCTCCTTGACGCGAAAAGCGGCTAGCCTAACGCGCCAATATGACAAAAGCATGACAGTGTGGGGGGTGTACAGAGTGCTTGTGATTTGCCCGGTTCCTAAGTATAATTCGCGTCCTTCGGCCAACACCTATGTTCCTTGCCTCCATGCAGGTCCGGCCGAGCCTGACCGAGGCTAATTAACCGTAAGGAGCTGCAATGCGTCATTACGAAATTATTTTTATGGTCCACCCGGATCAAAGCGAGCAAGTCCCTGGCATGATCGAGCGTTACACTGGCTCTATCACTGAAGCTGGTGGTACTGTTCACCGTTTGGAAGACTGGGGCCGCCGTCAACTGGCTTACCCAATCGAAAAACTGCACAAAGCGCATTACGTGCTGATGAATGTGGAAGCTCCACAGAACGTGATCGACGATCTGGAAACAACGTTCCGTTTCAACGATGCTGTGCTGCGTAACATGATCATGCGTACCAATGGTGCCGTGGTTGAGCCGTCACCAATGGCTAAGGTTCGTGAAGAGCGCCGTGAGCGTGCTCCTCGTGATTCTGAGCATCAGGCTGCAGCGTCAGAAGAGTAAGGGGTCATGGACAATTTGCTGGTGTGTGCTGGGCAAATTTGCCGTCAGCCTGCGCGCAGTGAAAGTCCGGCCGGTATCCCGCAGTTGAGCCTGGTGCTAGAGCACCGCAGCCAACAACAGGAAGCCGGATTGAATCGTCAGTGTTATGTACGCCTTCAGGTGGTCTGCAGTGGGGATTTGGTACAACAAACTCAGCATTTATTGTTGGGAGACATGGTGCGGGTGCAGGGCTTTTTAAACCGGCATCAGCAGCGCAACGGCCAGAGCAAACTGGTGTTGCACGCCCAACACATTGAACAAATTCGTTAGGAGATCGTGTTATGTCACGTTATTTTCGTCGCCGTAAATTCTGCCGTTTTTCTGCAGAAGGCGTTAAAGAGATCGATTACAAAGATATCGCTACTCTGAAAAACTACGTCACTGAAAGTGGCAAAATTGTACCCAGCCGTATTACGGGTACCAGTGCGAAGTATCAACGTCAGCTGGCTCGTGCGATTAAGCGCGCTCGCTACCTGTCTTTGCTGCCTTACAGCGATTCACACAGCTGATCGCCTGGTTTAACCGAATACTGAAGAGGTATCCCAATGAACATTATTCTATTAGACAAGGTCGCTAACCTGGGTAGTCTGGGTGACCAGGTCGCAGTGAAAGCCGGTTACGCTCGTAACTACCTGTTCCCACAGGGTAAAGCTGTTCCTGCAAACAAAGCTAACATCGAAAAATTCGAACAGCGTCGTGCTGAGCTGGAAGCCAAACTGGCTGAAGGTCTGGCTGCTGCGCAAAAGCGTGCTGAGCAAATCGCTGCGCTGGAAGAAGTGACCATCGCTTCGAAAGCCGGTGACGAAGGCAAGCTGTTCGGCTCTATCGGTACCCGTGATATCGCCGACGCTATCACCGAAGCTGGTGTAGCGGTTGCTAAGTCTGAAGTGAAGCTGCCACACGGCACGCTGCGCGAGACTGGCGAGTTCGACATCGACCTGCAGCTGCACGCTGAAGTGACTGCTACCGTGAAACTGGTTGTGGTTGCTGAAGCTTAAGCCGTCTGGTTTAAAAAAAGGGCAGTCTCTTCGGGGCTGCCTTTTTTTATGGCTAATTTTTCCTGCCTCGCTTTTTATTCGCTGCACCTCGGGGTAGGATGGCAGGGTCACTTCATCGTATTTTGGAATTATGCAAAAGCAAAAAGATAAGCAGGTTGCTGCGGTAAAAATGCCGCCCCATTCCATCGAAGCCGAGCAGTCGGTGCTGGGTGGTTTGATGCTGGATAACGAAGCCTGGGATCGGGTGGCGGAAAAAGTGGTGGAGCAGGACTTTTACCTGCGGGCACACCGGCTGATTTTTAATGCCCTGACCAAATTGGCCGAACAAAACCAGCCGATGGATTTGATTACGGTATCGCAGGCGCTGGAGCAAAATCAGCAACTGGACGATGTTGGCGGCTTTGCTTATCTGGGCGAAATCGCTAAAAACACCCCCAGTGCCGCTAATATCCTGGCTTATGCCGACATTGTGCGTGAGCGGGCGGTGATCCGTGACATGATAGGCGTGGCGCACGATATTGCCGATGCCGGTTATGATCCGCAGGGCCGCACCAGCGCCGAGCTGCTGGATTTTGCCGAAACCCGGGTGTTTAAAATTGCTGAGCAACGGGCCAATGCCAATGAAGGGCCAGAGCCGATTCATGACATCCTCAGCAAAACCATTGAAAAAATCGATGAGCTCTTTAGCAACCCATCCGATGGCGTTACCGGTGTCTCTACCGGTTATGTCGATCTGGATAAAATGACCAGTGGCCTGCAACCCTCCGATCTGATTATTGTCGCTGCTCGTCCATCGATGGGGAAAACCACCTTTGCCATGAACCTGTGTGAGCATGCTGCCATCACCAGCGATAAGCCGGTACTGATTTTCAGTCTGGAGATGCCATCGGAACAAATCATGATGCGGATGCTGGCCTCGGTAGGCCGTATAAACCAAACCCGGATTCGAACCGGTCAGCTGGAAGACGAAGATTGGGCACGGCTGTCCTCGGCCATTGAGCTGCTGAATACCAAAGGCAAGATGTACATCGACGATGCGTCTGGCCTGACACCGACTGAAGTGCGCTCACGGGCGCGGCGGGTGGCGCGCGAGCATGGTGGCCTCAGCATGATCATGGTCGATTATCTGCAGTTGATGACGGTCCCCGGTATGAGTGAAAACCGTACCTTAGAGATTGCGGAGATCTCCCGCTCACTCAAAGCCCTGGCCAAAGAGCTGAAAGTACCGGTAGTGGCGCTGTCGCAGCTGAACCGTAGTTTGGAACAACGGGCCGATAAACGGCCGGTCAACTCGGATTTGCGGGAGTCTGGCTCCATTGAGCAGGATGCCGACTTAATCATGTTTATCTACCGCGATGAAGTCTACAACGACGATAGCCCGGATAAAGGTTCGGCTGAAATCATCATTGGTAAGCAGCGGAATGGCCCGATAGGGCGGGTGCGGCTGACTTTCCATGGCCAGTACTCGCGTTTTGACAACTATGCCGGTAGCTACCGTTTCGACGAGGATTAGGCATGCTGCGTAAACCGGTCGCTCGGATTGATGTCTTGGCGCTGAAGCACAACCTGGCACGGGTGCGGGAGGTTGCCGCAGGCTGCAAGGTATTGGCAGTGCTAAAAGCCAATGCTTATGGTCATGGCATGCTCAAAGTTGCCGAGCAGCTGCAACAGGCCGACGCCTTTGGCGTAGCCCGGCTGGACGAGGCGCTGGCGCTGCGGGCAGGTGGTATTGTGAAGCCTATTGTGTTGCTGGAAGGCTTTTTTGATGCCGACGAGTTGCCGCAGATCGTTGCCAGCAATTTGCAGGTAGTGGTGCATCAGCAAGAGCAAATCGATGCCATCCTGGCAGCCGAGCTGGATGCGCCAATCCGGGTTTGGCTAAAAATGGATACCGGTATGCATCGGCTTGGTTTGCCGCCAGAGCATTACCAGGCGGCGTATCAGGCTTTATCACAAAGCCCGAACTGTGTGCCCGGTATCCGGTTGATGTCGCATTTTGCCTGCGCCGACGATTTAGAGTGCCCGGATACCACTGAGCAGCTGCAGCGTTTTAGCCGCTGGTCGCAGGGCCTGAGCGGTGAAATTTCCTTAGCCAACTCTGCCGCTGTGTTGGGTTGGCCACAAAGCCATGGTAGCTGGGTACGTCCTGGTTTGATGCTGTACGGCGTGTCGCCTCTGCTTGGCAAGCAGGGCGATGAGCATGGTTTGCAACCGGTGATGACCTTGCGCAGCCGGGTGATTGCAGTGCGGGATGTGGCGGCTGGTGAAACCGTTGGTTATGGCTCGGCCTGGCAGGCGCAGCAAGCCACCCGGCTGGCTGTGGTGGCCATAGGTTATGGCGATGGCTATCCGCGCAATGTACCGAACGGTACTCCTGTGCTGATGCAAGGCCGGCGTTTTCCGATTGTTGGCCGGGTTTCGATGGATATGCTTACCGTTGATATCGGCGATGCCATCATTAAGCCGGGTGAGCAGGTCGTGCTGTGGGGGCAGGGGTTGCCGGTGGAAGAAATTGCGGCTTTGGTTGGAACTATACCCTATGAGCTGCTGTGCAACATCACCCCGCGGGTGGATTTTGTCTACGAGGGCGGCGATTAGCCGCCCATCTTATCGAAGCTGACCTCTATATGCACCTTGCCAAAGTCTGAGGTAAAGGGCATCAGAATTTTAGGGCCATCCGATTTATGTGTAATGGTGTGCTCTTTACCAGACACCACCAGCGGGGTCGCCATCGAGAACTCATAGCCTTTTTCGCCTAAAATACGTTTGGCGCCCCCTGTGACCATATTGGTAATTTCACCCACCATATCCGTCACTTCTTCGTTGATTTTGGGCGGTCGCTCACCGAGCATCCGAAACATAATTTCCAGTGCAAGAGACTCTTCAAAGGTAATGGAAAAGGAGCCTTTGGTTTCATTGCCGACCATGCCAATCAGGCCGGAGACATCGCCCCGCGCTACTTCATCTTTTTTTAGCCGGGGTTGGCCCGGTACAATCTTGGTATTGGCCATGGTGCCCAGCACATTGACCAGGGACGACAGAAAAGGATTAACGAATTCAACATTCATGGAAATTAGGCCTGTCTGGTTAATCGTGATAATTCACAACAAGTTACTGTATTAAGCGTAATAGAGTTTAGCCAATACACAAGTATTCCGATACGGCAAAAGTCGCTTAATGGTTTGCTTTACAGCGACTGCAAATGCCATGAGCTTCAATGGTTTGTCGGCTGATACTGAAGCCTTCTTTAGCGGCTTGTTCGGTAAAGGCGTGATCCAGGCTGTGCGAGTGCAGTTCAGTGACATGGCCGCATTGCTCGCAAATCAGCAGCTGAGCAGGGTGCGAATGATCAAAGTGCTGGCACAACATAAACGCATTGCTGGATTCGATTTTATGGATAAAGCCTTGCTCGGTCAGGAAGTCCAGCGCCCGGTAGATGGTGGCGGGTTTGGCCCCCGGCTCGGTTTGCTTTAGCTCTTCCAGCAGTTCGTAAGCACCCACACCACTCTCTGTTTTTGCCAGCAGGCGGAAAACCTTTTCGCGGATGGCGGTAAAACGACTGCCTTTTTGCATGCAGACTAAACGTGCTTTATCGACCAGAACTTCAACAGACATTGCAGGCTCCTGTATTTCACTCCCTTCAGTTTAACATAGTGCTCTAAACTTGCATCCGGCAATTTTAGTTGCTTTAGCACCTGGTCGTTCAATGCTAAAATAGCCAGCTGAATTTGCTGTAGCCAGAGATACCATCGTGACCACTGCTATTGACCACACCTTTTCCATTGCCCCAATGCTGGATTGGACCGACCGGCATTGCCGCTATTTTCACCGCTTGTTGTCGCAGCGGGCGGTGCTGTACACCGAGATGGTGACCACAGGCGCTATTATCCACGGCAAAGGCGATTACCTGGCCTACAACGAGCAAGAACATCCGCTGGTGTTGCAGCTGGGTGGCTCGGATCCGGCCGATATGGCGCACTGTGCCAAAATTGCGGCCGGGCGTGGCTACGATGAAGTGAATATCAATGTTGGCTGCCCATCGGATCGGGTGCAAAACGGCATGTTTGGCGCTTGTTTGATGGCGCGGCCTGAGCTGGTGGCGGCCTGTGTGGCAGAGATGCGGCAACAAGCCGATATCCCGGTGACGGTAAAAACCCGCATTGGCATCGACGAGCAGGACAGCTACGAGTTTCTGACCACGTTGATTGAGCAGTGTGCAGCGGCCGGTTGCGAGCATTTTATTATTCATGCCCGCAAAGCCTGGTTAAAAGGCTTAAGCCCCAAAGAGAATCGCGAGATCCCACCGCTCGATTACCCCAGAGTGCATCAGCTGAAACGAGATTACCCGCACCTTAGTTTCTCATTAAACGGCGGTCTGAAGACCATCGAGGCCTGCCAGCAGCAACTGACCGATTTGGATGGTGTCATGGTAGGCCGTGAGGTCTATACCAACCCCTGGTTGCTCAGTCAGGTCGATGAACAGCTCTATGGCGAAGCCCCATTTGCGAAAACGCCCTATGAGGTGGTGGAGCAGATGATCCCTTACATTGAGCAGCAAATGCAGCAGGGCGCACGCTTCTGGCAAATTGCCCGTCATATGCTGGGGCTGTTTCAAGGCGTACCCGGTGCCCGGCAGTGGCGGCGCACTTTATCGGAGCGCGGGCATTTGCCGGAATCAGGACCTGAATTGCTGTTATCCGCCTTGGCTCAGGTACGTCGTTAAGCTAACTATCCAACAAATCACCATTCAGTAGTAAATTTGACTAATTCTGTGGTCAAATTTACTAACTGAAGAATCTGCCATCTACTCCTGACAGATGTTGAATGTTATCTATATATTCAAGTGATTGATTTTTAAGGGCAAAAAATAATTTAAAAACATGGCACGGCTCTTGAAATACTTGGTTTGTCATTTAGACCAAACAACCAAACGATTTAGGAGAACGACCATGAACACCAAAATGATGATTACTGCTGCTGTTGTATTTTGTGCCACTGCTTTTACTCCGGTACAAGCCAATGAGGTCAATGTCAGCCAGCTAATGACTGATTTACTGCAAAAGCAGGCGGTGGAATTGCAAGAGCAATTGCGCAACTCTGTACAGCAAAGCATGCAGCAAATCATGGAGCAGCTGGCACCAAAAGTGGCTGAAAAAACAGAGCTACCGACCGAGGCAAACAAGCAAGAGGCAGCTGAATAATGCCTTTTGCCGACCAACTATTACTGCTTTTTTTAACACCGGTACTGAGCATGATCCCTTTGGTCGCAGTATGCTCCTGGCTACTGCCAAATATGGAAGGTTAAGCCCAATTATGCAGTTCGGGCTTAACCGATTGTTTTCCTACTTAGTTGTCCGCCATTAAGCCGCTATTTCATTTTCGCTTTTTTGACTTTTTCTTCACTCCTCCAGGGCAAAGACTAGTACCCCGGCAGTAAAAAGGATATGCTGTAGCTCTCTGTATTTTATCATAAAGAGGGTTCTATGAAAGCATTGAGCTTACTCCTGCTTGGCAGTGCGTTATTTTTTTTGCAGCCTGCTGCTGCCGTCCCAGCTGCGACTATTGAAGCCGATGAAGTCATTGTGCGTGTCCCCATGCCTGGCCGAACGGTCACCGCCGGCTATCTGACGTTGCACAATCACAGCGAGCAAGCGCGCCAACTGATTGCGGTGCAGTCAGACGCTTTTGCCCGGGTTGAACTGCATACCCATACCCATGTTGATGGCATGATGCGGATGGTGCAGGTCGATGCCATTGATATTCCTGCGGCTGGCAAAGTGTCGCTTCAACCGGGTGGTTTGCACTTAATGTTGTTTGAACCTCAACAGGCGTTGGAAGAGCATCAGTCGGTGCCGTTGCACTTGCAATTTGATGACGGCAGTCACATGCAGTTGGATGCACGCTTAGTGATGCCACCAAGACGTTGAAAGAACCTATTATGAAAATAAAATTTGCAGCTCTTTTCGTATGTCCTTTCCTGCTAAGCGCGCCGGCGCAGGCAGATTTTCTGGCGGTCAAAGTGCAGCTGGATAGCTGGCAAGCCAGTGCCGATGGTGCTTTTGGTCAGACTGGTGCCAGCGTGGCTCAGGAGTTTCGTAGTAAAAACCAATTGAGCCTTGGACTGGCTCTGGAGCACCCCATTCCATTGTTGCCCAACCTGGCGGTTCGATATCAGCAGTTGGAGCATACGGGCCGGGTTGAGCTGGCACAAACTTTCGCGCTGGCCGGGCAAAGCTTTGCTGTTGGCTCACAGATCAATTCAACACTCGACCTGTCCCAGCTGGATCTGGTGCTTTATTACGAGTTGCTGGATAACAACTTGATTGAGCTGGATTTAGGGGCCATGGTTAAGCGCATTAATGGCAAGGCTGCAGCAAGCAATCAAGCCTCACTTGGCAGTGAGCAAAGTGTCAAAGGCAATATTCCTATGCTGTATGCTGCCACCCGGCTGAATCTTGTTGGAACCAGCTGGCAATTCTTTGCACAGGCCAGTGGCGTCACCCCGGGCCGCCATCAGGCTCACGATGTATCGGCAGGTCTTGCATTTCAGTGGATTGATACCATGATGATGGATGGTGCGATTCGGCTTGGTTATCGCGACAGCAAACTGGAACTCGACAATTTGCAAGGGTTATCCACCAGGATGGATTATTCTGGCGTATTTGTAGGACTGGAACTGAGCTTCTGAGTGAAGCGGCCATTGTGATGCTGCTGGTGGAGATGCCGCGATGAGTCGAGTGCTGGGTATTGGAATGCTGTCGGTGCTGTTGTTTACCACCTTTTTGACGTTTTATCAGGTGCACCATCAGGTACGACAGGATTTTCAACAACAACTGGCTATGATGAACCAGTTGCTGGTAAAAGCGACCACTTTGTTGCTGCTGGATGATGCAGAGCAGGACATCAATGCATTCTACTCCACGGCTCAGCATCATGCTGGCTTCCCTGTGCTTTCCATCACCTTGTTGGATGCCAATCAAGAGGTCTTGAGTTCTACCGGGCTCAGTACCTTACTGCAGCAACCGGAGCAAGCCTGGTTTGCTGAGCAGCATCAAATACTCTGGTTGCATCATGGGCGTATTCTTTCCAGTCAGCCTTTGTTGTTGGATCAACAAGTACGGGGCTATCTGTTGCTGGAAGCCGGTAGTCCTCATTTCCCATGGCGATTATGGCTTTGGCAATTGCTGATCTGGCTGTGTTTACCTTGTTTGTTGCTGTTATGGCTTTTGCTGCGTTCAAACCGGCAGAAGTTGCAGTTGGAGCAAAGTCAACGCGAATTAGAACAGGCCATGATCTGCTGGCTGGAAGATGAAGCCGATCTGACGTTATCCCAGCAACACCCAATGGCAGGTCTGTTGCATCAAATCACCCACCGCATGGCTCAAAATGAACAACGTTACGCACAACAACAGCAGGAACTCACCAGTCAATCCGAAGTGATGGAGCAGTCGAGAGCTGCTTTGCTGCATGAACAACAGCAGGCGAAGCAGGCCTTGCAGCAATTGGCTCAGCAGCAAGCGCAGGCAGAGCAAGGGACAACGCAGCTGTTACGTCAGCTGGTGCAGACGCCGCCGCCCTGGCAATCGGCTTTGCTGCAGGATCTATTGCTAATCCGGCAGGAATCGAATGCAGATCAGATGATCTATCTGCCGGACTGGATCGCACAACAAGCAACCCTGTGGCGCCAGTTGCTCCAGACTGAGCAGGAATTACAGCTAGAAGAGGATAGCCACGCAACCGAGTATCAGCTGCAATTGTCTGCTGATCGTCTGGCTATCAGTTGCCGAGCCTTGCTTCGTTTGGCTGCAAGGTACAGTCATCACAGTCAACTGAGCATGCAATGGCAACTGGCAGTTGCAGAACAAACTCTGAACTGCCGGCTGCTGGTCAAAGGGGAGTCGTTGCCAGCCGATGTCTGTCAGCAACTGGAATTGACAACCGGGCTGTCTGCAACCGTTGTGGTGAGTGATATTGATCTGTTTCGTCTTGGTTGTCAGCAATTGTCTGCTGCTGTCACGGTTTCATGCCTTGATGAATTAGGTAGTTCGGTTGAGTTGCGTATTCCCTGTCGCTATGAAGCTGTGGCGCCTGCTTATCAGTTGGCGAAAGTTCATTTACTGGCAGAAGCGCAGCTATTGCATGCCTCTCAGCTGCAGAGCTTCAAACTCACTTGCCATCAGCTGTTGCATTACCAAAACCTTTCTGAGTGGCACCGTAGCCAGCCCCCTGCCTCGGAGCCGTTGATTCTGGTGCTACCTGAGCCGGAGCATCCTGAGGCAGGTGACTATCAACGCCTGTTAGCCAGGCCTGGTTGCCAGGGGCTAGCCAAAGCCACCTACCTTGATGCCTGGCAATCCTTTGCTTCATCTCCGGTGCTACCGCTGCCGCAAAGTGCAGCTGAATTAAGCGCGGTACTGAAGCAACGCAAGCTGGCTTCGCCTGCTCTTATCCAATTACTGGTTGTGGATGACAATGAAACCAACCAGGCATTTATTCAGGCGATGCTAACAAGCTTTCCCGTTCAGTTGACAGCTGCAGTTACAGGGCAGCAAGCGTTAAGTTTGTGCCAGCAACAAGCCTTTGATTTGATTCTGATGGATATACAGTTACCGGATATTTCCGGGGTCGAAGTCACCCGACAACTCCGCCAATTAGAAAACTATCAGCAAGTGCCCATTCTGGCATTTACTGCCCATGCTTTACCGGATGAGGTAGCCTCGTTTAAACAAGCAGGGATGGATGATGTGCTGATTAAGCCGCTCGATGCGCATAAATTGGCTAATCTGATGAACTGGTGCCGTCCTCCGTTGCCCGGTAGCGGCTAACATCAAAGTGATTACTCAGCAGCTGCTGCAATGCTTCCAGATAATGTGGTTGCGGTTGTATGTTCAGCAAAGGCAAGAGTTCATCGCCAAGCGGGCTGAACTTATAATATTGCAATACCAGTCCATTGTGCCTGGCGGTGCATTGTAAGCGCTGCTGTTGAATACTGAGTACAATGCTGTCGCCTTTTGCCAGCTCACCACTTTCAATTTCAGCATGATGCAGTAAGCCGGTATCCATCAGGCTCAGAATATCCGGATAACTGAGCTTATACTGGCTCAGGTTGAGCAGTGCTTTGCCGCGGCCAGTCAGTAGCTGGAATAAAGATGGCCGCCGAAACACGCCAAAATAGATGCGGCCAGAACCCTCACTGCTGTTGCGGCAACATAAGCTGGCTGCTTGTTGCAAGGCCAGGGCCTCTTTGTGGCTCATTTGTTTGAGCATATACAGGGTTTTTAATGAGAACTGGCCAGGCGCTGCAATCTCACAGGCCAGGATTTTTGCCCACAACTGCTGCATACTCGGGTTGGCAATATTGAGTGCCAGCTCGCAGTAATGATGAAACCAATCCGGATCGACCTCTGTATCCCCAACCTGCTCGGGGGCGTAGTCGGCACTCAGAGCAATAATCCGCTCCAGATTGAGTTGCTGACGCTCTTGCTGCATTCGTAATCGACGTTGTAAACGCTGTGGTAAAGGTAACTGATCCAACCCGGTTTGTTGACTAAGCTGAACACCAGCATAAGCTGCCAGGCGACGGTATTTGGCAAAAAAACGCTGTGATCGTTTCACCTTGTTGCCAGACCCAGTGACTTTTTGGCTGCTGGGTTTGTTGCCAGATGGCACCGGAGTTGTGGCGACAACCGGCTGATGACTGGTTTTTTGAATGCTCAGCTTGCTCATCATCAAAGCTCATGGGTTGCTCTTTGCTTGATACTGGCAGTTGTGCTGCTGAAGTGCAAGCCTGTCCTATCCGGTGGCTTCTTCCATACCGTTGATACATATGGGTGCAGTATGCTGGATAATTCGGTGATATTTATACCGATAAAATCGGGAATACATTGCGATTGACAGAACTCTGTATAATATTAATTAAGGAGTTTCCTACTGTGGAGACTCCCTTATCTTATTGTAGTGGTAACTAAGGATTGTGCATGGCGCCTGAAGCAAACCCTGACGATTTTCTGTTCCTGGCAGACGATGCGGATGCATTGGAAGCAACAGACCACACGGTTGGTGAATGGCAATTACTTATTGTTGATGACGATGAGGAGATTCATACCGTTACTCAGTTGGCGCTTTCCGATGTCGTGGTGGAGGGCCGCAAACTGGTGTTTCACCATGCCTATTCCGGCAAAGAGGCGGTAAAGTTTTTACGTGAACATGACAACATCGCGCTGGTGCTGCTGGATGTAGTGATGGAAACCGATGATGCAGGTCTGAAAGTGGTGGAGCAAATCCGGGATGACCTCAAACTGGAAGATACCCGTATTATTCTTCGCACCGGTCAGCCAGGTTACGCGCCGGAAGAAAGTGTCATTAAAGAATACGATATCAACGACTACAAAACCAAAACTGAGCTGACCCGTAGTAAACTCGTTACCACCATCATTGCCTCCATCCGCTCCTATCAACAAATTCGCACCATTAATCAGAACCGTATTGGTTTGCAGAAAATTATCAATGCCGGTGCCAACCTGCTTGAGCAGCACTCACTGCATGAATTCTCGGAAGGTGTGGTGACTCAAATCGCTTCTTTGATTGGTCTGGATGCCGAAGGTGTGCTTTGTGCGCAAATCGAAGATGATGGCAGCAATACCGATACTATCTATGTGTTGGGGGCAGCAGGTCATTATGCGCCTTTTATCAAGTGCCGGCTTGAGCGCATAGACAACAAGCGCATCATTGATCAAATCAATGCATGTTTGCTTAGTAAAAAGAATATTTTTACCGAAAAAGATACTACCCTGTACTTGGGAGCTGAACATCACTGCGCAGCAGTTTATCTGGAGACCAACCGGCCCATTGAAGATTTTGATCGCCAGTTGATTGAGGTGTTTTTGAGCAATATCTCCGTGGGCTACGAAAATGTGACCTTGTTTCAGCAATTACGGCATGCTGCCTACATTGATCCCCTGACCAAAACGCCTAATCGCAATGAGTTTACCTGCTTACTGGCCGATACCAGACAACTGGGTGCCAAAGATAGCGTAGCCGTGCTCATTGATATCAACCACTTTTCGGATGTGAATGACGGTTTAGGGCAGGAAGTCGGCAACGAGCTGTTGATTGCTATTACCCAGCGCCTGGTGCAGGAATTTGGCAATGATGCTCAGATCGGCCGTATCGGCGCGGATGTGTTCGGTATGATTGGCTCGGAAAAGGTCTTAACACCGCAAGCATTGGACGCTATTTTTCTTGAGCCTTTTCAGGCTTCTGAGCACAGCTTGCAAGTGGATGCCACCTATGGTTTTTGCCGCTTGTCCGACAGCAGCGAGCAAGGGCTGACCATCTTAAAGCATGTTTACATTGCGCTGAACCGGGCCAAAAAGAATATAAGCCGGAACTATGAGTATTATCAGCAGCAAATGGAGGATGAAACTGCTGAGCGACTGGCCTTGCTGCGTACGTTGCGGCAGGACTTTGCGTTGGATCGTCTGCAGCTGTGGTATCAACCACAAATTTGCCTGAAAAACCGTAAAGTCATCGGTATGGAAGCTTTGCTACGCTGGCCTCAGCAGGGAGGCGGTTTTGTTTCCCCTGCGGTGTTTATTCCTCTGGCTGAGTATTCCGGGCTGATTGTTGAAATTGGTGCCTGGGTGCTGCAACAGGCATGTTTGCAATTAAAAGAGTTGGAACGACAGGGCTTTAAAGATCTGCGCATTGCCGTCAATGTGTCTATGCCACAGTTTCGCAGCCCGCACTTTGTCGAGTCGGTGATTAATTGTGTCGGAGAGTTTCAGGTTAAACCGGAGCTGCTGGAGCTGGAAATTACCGAGTCCGTGGTGATGGACGATCCGAAAGTAGTGATATCCGCTTTGAAGGAGTTGCAAAGTTTCGGCATTAAAGTGGCGATTGATGATTTTGGTATCGGTTTCTCATCGCTTAGTTATCTGCAGCAGTTGCCGCTGGATCGGATTAAAATCGACCGCGTCTTTGTCAATGATATTGAAAAAGTCAATGGGGCTGCTATTGCAGAAACCATTGTCAATTTAGGCAAGCGTTTAGGCCTTCATACCATTGCCGAAGGGGTAGAAACGGTCGCGCAAGAGCGGGTGATACTGGCCATGGGATGCGACGAAGTGCAAGGCTTTTTATATGCCAAGCCAATGGCCAAAGATGAGCTGGTTACCTTTATTAAGCAACAGAAAAAATGAATGTGCTTGCTGTCAAGCAAACAAAAAGCCGGTAGATACATACCGGCTTTTTGTTTTCAGAGCGAGTTTCAGCCGGAACCGGTATAACACCCGTTCCGGCTGGCTGTTCGTTGTGCCGGCGATTACGCCTTATTGGCACGCTCAAAGGAGGTCATGATCTCAGCTTTGGCCGCGGCGGCATTGGCCCAACCAATTACTTTTACCCACTTGCCAGGCTCCAGCTCTTTGTAACGCTCAAAAAAGTGCTGAATTTGCTGCTTGAGCAGCTCAGGCACATCGTTGATGTCCTGAATATGATCGTACAGCTTGGTCAGCTTGCTCACCGGGACTGCGATGACTTTGGCGTCTTCACCGGACTCATCCGACATATTCAGCACGCCAACCGGGCGGCATTTGATCACAGCACCTGGTACCAGTGGGTACGGCGTTGGTACCAGCACATCAACCGGATCGCCATCCAGTGACAAGGTTTGGTTTACGAAGCCGTAGTTGCACGGATAAAACATAGGCGTGGACATGAAGCGGTCTACCCAGACGGTACCGGTGTCTTTATCCACTTCGTACTTGATCGGGTCGGCATTGGCCGGAATTTCAATGATGACATTGATTTCATCTGGCAGGTTCTTGCCTGCTGCTACATCGCTTAAGCTCATGGTGGTATCCTATAGTGAATGAAATGTCGGCTATTATAGCGACAGCCATCGAAATGGCTATCCTCAATTGGTCGAAAGTGCCTTTTGATGGTAGGCCAAACAAGTCTCCACCTCATGGCGCGAGCCTAAAATGACTGCCACCCGCTGATGAATATCAGCCGGCTGGATTTCCAGAATACGCTCGGTACCAGTGATGCTGAGGCCTCCGGCTTGTTCTATCAGCAGGCTCATCGGGTTGGCTTCGTACATCAGTCGTAATTTATAAGGCTTGTTGGCATCTTTGTTATCAGCCGGGTAGGCAAAAATGCCGCCGCGGCACAAAATGCGATGCACGTCACCCACCATGGCAGCAATCCAGCGCATGTTGTAATTCTTGCCGCGTGGGCCTTCTTTGCCCAGCAACAGATCCTGAATGTAGTTTTGCATCGGTGCCTGCCAAAAACGCTGGTTCGACATATTGATGGCAAACTCTGAGGTGTATTTTGGCAGGGTGACCTTATCTTCTGTCAGCAAAAAGCCGCCGTAGGTTTTATCCAGCGTATACATGCGGGTGCCCTTGCCGGTGGTCAGGGCCAGCATGGTAGACGGACCATAGAGCACATAACCGGCCGCAACCTGAGCGGTGCCTGGCTGCAGGAACATGCTGGCATCGTCGGCTTCTTTATCAGTTGGTGCCGGTAAAATGGAGAAAATGGTGCCAATCAGGCTGTTGATATCGGTGTTGGAAGAGCCATCCAGCGGATCAAAGGTCACCAGATAGCGGCCCCTGGGGTTGCCGGCGACGATATCGTCTTCTTCTTCCGAGCTAATGGCTTTGACCACGCCGGTTTCCAGAATCACTTCTTTTAGCAACTCATTGGCAATCACATCCAGCTTTTTCTGTGTTTCACCCTGCACGTTTTCTGACAAGGTCGAGCCCAGTACGCCAGCCAATTCGCCCTGACTGACCCGAAAGGATATTTCGCGGCAGGCTGCCAGAATAGTTTTTATCAGGGCAATCAGGTCGCTATCGACACCATCTTGCTGCAGGACCGGAGAAATACGGCGCATGGGAATTCCTTTTTTACTGTGTAGGTGAGGTACTGGTATTTTTACCCGCTAGTTTAAAGAATTTTTGCCAAAATTGCAGTTTCAATCGCAGCCAGCCGCAGTTTTGTTACAATAGGCGTCACCTGCATTATGAGTTGATAGCATGCATATTCACATTCTGGGAATTTGTGGCACTTTTATGGGCGGCATCGCGGCCCTGGCCAAAGCCTTAGGGCACCGGGTGACGGGCTCTGATAGCAATGTGTATCCACCGATGAGCACTCAGCTCGAGGCGCTTGACATAACACTGACCAGTGGGTTTGAACCGGCTCAGCTCGAGCCGGCCCCGGACCTGGTGATTATTGGCAATGCCTTGTCACGCGGCAACCCTTGTGTCGAAGCGGTGCTGGAGCGGCAATTGCCCTATACTTCCGGTGCTCAGTGGTTGTCGGAGCAGGTGCTGCAGCAGCGCTGGGTGCTGGCTGTATCTGGCACCCATGGCAAGACCACTGGCAGCAGCATGCTGGCCTGGATTTTAGAGCAGGCCGGCTTAAAGCCTGGCTTTTTGATTGGCGGGGTGCCGCCTGAGTTTGGGGTCTCGGCCCGGCTTGGGGAGAGTCCGTTTTTTGTGATTGAAGCCGATGAGTACGACACGGCGTTTTTTGATAAGCGCTCCAAGTTTGTCCATTACCGGCCCCGTACTTTGGTGATCAACAACCTGGAGTACGATCATGCGGATATCTTCCCCGATTTAGCCGCTATTCAGCGCCAGTTTCACCATCTGATCCGTACCGTGCCTGCCAGTGGCCTGATCCTGACACCACAGGCAGAGCCGGCCATTGAGCACATGCTGGCCGAGGGCTGCTGGAGTGAGCGGCAAAGCTATGCGGCTCAGGTCAGTGCGGGTTCAGCGACCGAAGCACAGTGGCAAAGCCGGTTGCGGAAAGCTGATGGCTCGGTTTTTTCAGTGTTGCTGCAAGGTGAGCTGCAAGGTGAAGTGCATTGGGGCTTATTGGGCCAGCACAATGTCGATAACGCCATGATGGCGCTGGCCGCTGCCCGCCATGTTGGTGTGCCGGTCAGCGTTGCTATCGAGGCACTGTGCAGTTTTCAGGCACCCAAACGCCGGCTGGAGCTGCTGACCGAAGCAGGTGGGGTGCGCTTGTACGATGATTTTGCCCATCATCCCACTGCCATTCAAACGACCTTGCAGGCATTGCGGGCTAAAGTGGGCCAAAACCGTATTCTGGCCGTACTGGAAGCGCGCTCCAACACCATGAAACGTGGGGTGCATCAACAGGCGTTGCCAACAGCGCTGGCGTCTGCTGATCAGGTGTTTATTTTTCAGGCCAAAGGCGCCGCAGATGGCATGCAGCAAGTAGCGGTTGCTTTGGGCGAAAAAGCCCGGCTGTTTGATGAGTTAGGTTTGTTAGAGCAGGCCGTACTGGCGGAGCTGAGCAGCGGCGATCAGCTGCTGATCATGAGCAATGGCGGCTTTGGCGGCTTGAATCAGCGGCTGCGAGAGGCCATCGAGTTAAGGGAAGCAGAGCATGTCGGATAAACCCATACAGCAAATTACCCTGGCCTTTACCGGTGCCAGCGGGGCGCCTTATGGTTGGCGCTTATTGCAGTGTCTGCTCGCGCAGCAGGTGCAAGTGCATTTGCTGATTTCCAGTGCCGCCCGGGTGGTGTTTGCGACCGAGCATGGCACTAAGCTATCGGCAGCGCCGGAAAAATGCCAGGCGCAACTGGTTGAATTGCTGCAGTGTTCACCCCATTTACTCAAGGTCTATGGTAAAGACGACTGGTTTTCGCCGGTAGCCTCTGGTTCGGCGGCGCCTAAGCAGATGGTGGTGTGCCCCTGTTCAACCGGCACCCTGGCTGCCATTGCCAATGGTGCCAGCGAAAATCTGATTGAGCGTGCTGCCGATGTGGTGCTGAAAGAACGTGGTCAGCTGATTCTGGTACCACGGGAAAGCCCGCTCAATGCCATTCATCTGGAGCATATGCTCAAGCTGGCCCGGCTCGGCGTAACCATTATGCCGGCCGCACCTGGCTTTTATCACAACCCGACCTCGATTGACGATCTGGTGGACTTTATGGTGGCCAGAATGCTGGACCATTTGGGGCTGGAACAACAACTGTTGGCCCGCTGGGGTTATCAGGGAGAAGCGCATTGACACTGGCACTGAATATTAAGCAACTAAGCAAGACCTACAAAAACAAGGTAGAGGCGCTAAAAGGCATTGATTTGGAAGTAAAGCAAGGGGATTTCTTTGCGCTTCTCGGTCCCAATGGCGCCGGTAAAAGTACCACCATTGGCGTGATCAGCTCGCTGGTAAATAAGAGCGGTGGCACTGTCGAGGTATTTGGCCACAATATCGACCAGCAGTTAGAGCTGGCGAAAAGCCAGCTGGGCTTAGTGCCGCAGGAGTTTAACTTCAACCAGTTTGAAACCGTACTGCAAATTGTGGTGAATCAGGCCGGTTACTATGGGGTGCCAAAAAAGCTGGCCTTAGTCCGCGCCGAGAAATACCTGAGCCAGCTGGGCCTTTGGGATAAGCGCGACAGCCGGGCCCGGGAGTTATCCGGTGGCATGAAGCGCCGGTTAATGATAGCCCGCGCCCTGATGCACGAACCCAAACTGCTGATCCTGGATGAACCGACCGCCGGTGTGGATATTGAGCTGCGCCGCTCGATGTGGGACTTTTTGCGCCGCATCAACCAGCAGGGCGTCACCATTATTCTGACCACTCATTATCTGGAAGAGGCCGAGATGCTGTGCCGTAACATCGCCATCATCGATCAGGGCCAGATCATTGAAAACACCAGCATCAAAGCCTTGCTCAGCAAGCTAAGCCAGGAAACCTTTGTGCTGGATGTCGACACCAACCCGGCTGAACTTAAGCTGGATGGTTTTCATTACCGGCTGCTGGATGATCACAGTCTGGAAGTGGATGTGGAAAAATCAGCCGGCTTAAACGATATCTTTAGCCGCTTAACCGAACAAAAGGTCAAGGTACTGTCGATGCGCAACAAAGCCAACCGGCTGGAGGAACTGTTTGTGACATTGGTCGAGCAGGGGCGGGGAGAGCACAGCGCATGAGTCAGCAGACTTTTTCTAAAGCCAACTACCTGGTAGCACTAAAAAGTATTTTAAATAAAGAAACCAACCGTTTTCTTCGGATTTGGGTGCAAACCCTGGTACCACCAGCCATCACCATGACGTTGTATTTTGTCATTTTTGGCAGCCTGATTGGTTCACGCATCGGTGAGATGGGCGGCTTTAGCTACATGGAGTTTATTGTCCCTGGCCTGATTATGATGTCGGTGATCACCAGCTCTTACGCCAACGTCGCTTCCTCGTTTTTTAGCGCCAAGTTTCAGCGCAATGTTGAAGAACTGCTGGTAGCGCCGGTGCCCAATTACATCATTGTGCTGGGCTATGTCGGTGGCGGCATGGCGCGCGGTATTCTGGTGGGGTTGATTGTCACCCTGGTGTCTTTGCTGTTTGTCAGTGTGCAGCTGCACAACATCGGTATCATTGTGCTGACGGTGCTGCTGACTTCGATGGTGTTTGCCCTGGGAGGCCTGATCAATGCAGTCTATGCCAAGACCTTTGATGATATCAGCATCATCCCAACCTTTGTGCTGACGCCATTGACCTATCTGGGCGGAGTGTTTTATTCGCTTCAATTGCTGCCAGGCTTCTGGCAGCAGGTTGCAGCACTGAACCCAGTGGTCTATATGGTCAATGCTTTTCGCTTTGGTTTTTTAGGCATCAGCGATATCAGTCTGTGGCTGGCCTTTGGTCTCTTGCTGCTGTTGATTGTGCTACTGTTTAGTTATGCGATGTACTTAATTAACAAAGGCATTGGTTTACGAAGCTAGTTTTTTGCAGACTTTTTGCATGGCATGCAGTAAAGTGAATGCCCTTTTTTGTAGCACCCACACCGGCCAAAGAGCCGGGGCCAACGAGCAGGATAGATGTGAGTAAACGGCAGGCGACAGCATCGGAAGAAGCACTCTGGCGGATTTTTACCGTGCCGGAAGCGCCGGATTCCACGCTCAGCAAAATTGAGCAGAATATATCGCAGAATCTGGCCGGATTCCTGCGCGAAAGCATTGTGGCGGTGGAAAAACCGCTGTGGCAAATCGAGCGTGACTTTCAGGATTTTCAGATCCCGTTGGCGCCACAATTTGTTTCTGATTATGCCGATGCCATGATGGAAAAGCTGGTGGCGCATTCGGTGCACACTGCTTCGCCCAGTTTTATTGGCCATATGACTTCGGCCTTGCCGTATTTTGTGCTGCCACTGTCGAAAATGATGGTGGGGCTGAATCAGAACCTGGTCAAAATTGAAACCTCCAAAGCCTTTACACCGTTGGAGCGCCAGGTGCTGGGTATGATGCACCATCTGGTGTATCAGCAGGACGCCGGTTTTTACACCAAGTGGATGCACAGCGCCAATCATGCGCTGGGGGCTTTTTGCTCGGGTGGCACCATTGCCAACATCAGCGCTTTGTGGATTGCCCGCAACCGCTTATTGGGACCAGATGGTGACTTTAGAGGCATCGCCCGTGAAGGCTTGTTCCGCGCCATGAAGCACTATGGTTACGATGGCCTGGCCGTGCTGGTCTCTGAGCGTGGCCACTATTCGCTTGGCAAGGCGACCGATGTGCTGGGTCTTGGCCGTGATGATTTGATTGCGGTTAAAACCGATGGCAACAACAAGGTCGATATGGCCGAGATGCGCCGCATTTGCGCCGAGCTACAAGCAAAAAATATCCGGGTGCTGGCGGTGATTGGCGTGGCTGGTACTACCGAAACCGGTAACATTGACCCTTTGCATCAGTTGGCCGACTTAGCCGAAGAATTGCAGTGTTGTTTCCATGTCGATGCTGCCTGGGGTGGGGCAACCTTGTTGTCGGAAAAATACCGCCACCTGCTAAGCGGCATTGAACGGGCCGACTCGGTTACCATCGATGCCCATAAACAGATGTATGTGCCGATGGGCGCCGGTATGGTGGTGTTTAAAGACCCATCCAGTGCTCATGCGATTGAGCACCACGCCGAATACATTTTGCGTAAAGGCTCCAAAGATTTGGGTAGCCAAACGTTGGAAGGCTCCCGTCCCGGCATGGCGATGCTGGTGCATGCCTGTTTGCAGGTGATTGGCCGGGATGGCTATGAAATTCTGATCAACCGCAGCCTGGAAAAAGCCCGCTACTTTGCCGAACTGATTAAAGCACATGGCGACTTTGAACTGATCACCGAGCCAGAACTCTGCTTGCTGACGTATCGTTATGTGCCGGCCGAAGTACAAGTCGCTTTGCACAAAGCCAGCCCGGAGCAGCGTGAGAAAATCAACGAGCTGTTGAACAGCCTGACCAAATTTATCCAGAAACGGCAACGCGAGCAGGGCAAGTCTTTCGTCTCCCGGACCCGTTTAACACCGGAGCAGTACCAGCGTCAGGAAATGATCGTATTCCGGGTGGTGCTGGCCAACCCGCTGACCACCCAGGATATTCTGCACGATATTTTGCAGGAGCAAACCGAGATTGCCCGCCAAAGCCGGCAGGTATACCCCAAGCTGATGCAGTGGGTGAAAGAGCTAGCGGCCTGAAACAACACGGATGGGAACTGGCTAGGAGGCCTGAATGAAATGGCTCGTATCGCTGATGGCTGTGGTGTTGGTGTTGCTGGCCTGGTGGGTACGGCAGCCAGAGCCAAGCCCTGTCTGGCTTGAATTATCAGAGTTGTCTGCCGAATCCCCATTGACAGAGCCCTTCACTTTTACTGAGACGGAAGCAGAGCCGAACGGCTTTGCTACTCTGGATACCCATCAGGCTGAGGTTGTTGCAGTCAGCCAACTCCAGATTACACAGAGTTCATCTGAGCCGTTATCTGTTGCTGCCACCTCGGCGGAGTGTCCCCCGTTTTCGTTGCTTGAAGAGCATCCAGCCAAACACCTGGTGGAAGATTGGCTGCGCAATGAGTTGCTATTTTATAACTGGGCAGAAGAGCATTATCTGCATCAGGAAGAGGCCGCGATAGTCTTGGAAGCTCAGGCTGGCAATGCATTGGCGATGCGGGCTTTAGCCATTTATTATGCAGCCCCAATGTTGCGGCCAGAGTTTGCCGGGCACGATAGTGCGGATATACCGGCACCGGAATTCGCCAAAGCCCGCTTTTGGCTTTATCAGGCAGCGCTGCATAATGTGCCGATGATGTTTGCGTTTCAAGCCTTTACTTACCAGGACGAATTGTCTGTACTAGAGCGTAATCGGGACGAAGGCGGCATTTTACCGGAGCCGTATTACAGCGAAAAAAGGCAGTTGCTGATCACGATCCGGGCCCTTGCCGAGTTTGATCTCTGGGTGACACCGGTGCTGAGCAAGGTGCGCAGTGGTTCGCCTCTTGGCCTGGATGCCATTGAATTCACAGCAGATGAATTGCAACAAGTGCAGGAGCAACTGGCCGAGTTACAAACTGAGTGGCGCTTTCATCGTACTCAGTTGGGGCAAACTGAGCGCATTGATATTGAAATGCCAACTGCCATTGCAGAGTGGTTCGATGTATTAAAACAGATAGAGCAGTGCCATTAGCGAAAGTGCCGCTGTCTGCACAGTTCGTCTGGTGCGGTTTAGTTCGTGTCGAACCAGTCATGGCCCGGCTGAGTGACTTCTGCGAACAGGTCAGTGAGTTCGGCCATATCATCTTGGTGGGTTGTTTGAGTCGTGACGGTTTCGGTGCCGCTGGGGCCACAGAACACGGAGTTGGCAAGGCTCAGGTTTGCAACCAAGATTACTGCTATGGCGATCCATTCCTTCTTCATTTGACTTTCCTCGCTGCTGACGACAGCGAACTGATAGCAGGCTTTATGCCATCCTGGAAAATAAGTTAGAAATCAATTGGTTGAGTTAATTATCTTTTCCTTTTCAATGCGAAGTGAGGTCGCAGTGTTGCACTTTAGCGACAGTAGCCAGTTCATATACGCTAAATCCAGTACAATCAACTGGTTATATTGTCGCTGATTGGCTACAGCCAGCTAGCAGCAGCTTAGCTGGCGGTTAGCCAAAGCCATAGGGCCACAGCACTCAGCAGTACAGCACTGCCATAACACAGCCATTTAGTCAGGCGGCCATGGGCCAGCTTCAGATCGTGCAGGCCATGGTGAATGCGGTGCATGGCATGAAACAGTGGTAGCACCAAGGCACCCAGCACCACCCCCAGCCCCAGCGGATGAAACACCAGCGCATGCAACCGCTGATAGTTGAGCTGCTCGGTACTGACCAGCCCAAGCGGGACGCCAAGCAGCACCAGCAAGGCGATGGCCGGGACCAGCACCGCCACGCAAACACCGCCGGCACTGAACAGCGACCACCAGATAGGCTCATCCGAGCGGCGTGGGGTTGTTTGAGGGGTGTCTTGATTATTGGTGCGCATCCAAACCTCCTAACAGCCACCACAGCGCCAGGAAAACCAGCAACACCCCGGCCCACTGGGCACTTACCATCAGCCAGGCGGGCAGGGTGCGGCTGCCAAGGCGCAGCGGCATCACTTGTGGAAAGAGCACAAAGAAAGTCCAGGCATGAAACAAGCTGGCCACAAGCGCCAGGCTATTCAGTGCAATGACCCAGGGCTGTTGCAACCAGCTAAGGTACTGCAGCCAGCTGCTTTCACCTTGCCCCAGTGCATAGAGGCCATACAGCAGGCTGGCGACAAAAAACAGCAGTGGCAGCACGGTGGCTTCGCGCAGCATGTAAAAGCGGTAGGCCGGATGCTTTAACCACCAGCTGGCAGGCATCGGTGGCTGATAGGGTTTTCGGCTCATTGGCTTTGCTCCTTGTTGCGTGGCTCCTTAGCCGGCTTGAACCACTGAATCACCCCGTCCAGCGTCGAGGCGATCTTGCCCTGATTCACGGCCGCAGCAGGATCTACGCCCTTAGGGCAAACGGTCGAGCAGTAACCAACAAAAGTACAGCCCCAGACGCCGTTGTCGCTGTTTAGCTGGGCCATGCGCTCAGCCTGGCCGCTATCGCGACTGTCCAGATTGTAGCGATGCGCCAGCGCAATGGCGGCCGGGCCCAAAAAATCCGGTTTTAAGCCAAACTGCGGGCAGGCAGCATAGCAAAGGCCACAGTTGATGCAGTTGGAAAACTGCTTATAGCGCGCCAGCTGGGCCGGTGTTTGCCGGTGGGGTTGGCCTTGTGGCGCTGCCTCGGCAATCAGGTAGGGCTTTATGGCGGTTAAATGTTCCAAAAAGCGCGACATGTCCACGATCAGATCTTTTTCCACCGGGAAATTACCCAGTGGAGCCAGTTGCAGGCCTTTGGGGTAATCGCGCAAAAAGGTTTTGCAGCCAAGCTTGGGTACGCCATTGACCATCACACCGCAGGAGCCACAAATCGCCATCCGGCACGACCAGCGGTAGCTTAAGCTGCTGTCCTGGCCGGCTTTGATTTGCTCCAGTGCATCCAGCACCGAGGTACTGTCGTCGTACTCGACACGAAAATCTTGCCAGTGGGGGGCGCTGTCCTGCTCTGGCTGGTAGCGTTGCAACCGGATCGCTAGGGTTGGCATTAGCAGCTCTCCTTGGGTGGCTTGTCAGTTTGTTGTTGACCGCCATAGCGGCGCTCAGCCGGTGGCGATAAACTGGTATCCACTGCCTGCCATTCGATGCTGGCTCCGGAGCCAGCTTGATAAAAGGCCAGACTGTGGCGCAGAAAGTCCTGATCGTTGCGGTTGGTAAGGCCTGGCTCCTGACGCTGATGGGCACCACGCGACTCTTTGCGCTCAAGAGCTGCCTGACACATAGCTTCGGCCACATCCAGCCCAAAACCAAGCTCAAGTGCATGCAGCAGCTCGGTATTAAAGGCTTTGCCGGTATCGCCAAGGCGCAATTGCTGGTAGCGGTGTTTTAGTTGGCCTAAGGTGGCGAGCGTTTGTTGCAAGCCAGCTTCGCTGCGATAGATGCCGCAGCCTTGCTCCATGCTTTCAGCCAGTTGCTGGCGCAGTTCGTGCCAGCGTTCGGTGCCGTTGCCGCTGTGCAGTCTTTTCAAGGGGCTAACAGCCTGTTCAGTCAGGTTGCTGATTAAGGCGTCTGTAGCTTCTGGATGCGACTCACTGGCAACACGGGCGGCTTCACGCCCTGCTACCTTGCCAAACACCAGCAGTTCGGTCAAAGAGTTGGAGCCCAGCCGGTTGGCGCCATGCAGCCCGACTGAGGCGCATTCGCCAACTGCATAAAGACCTGCAATGCTGGTAGCGCAATTCGCATCGGTTAAAATACCGCCCATGGTGTAATGCACCGCCGGGCGGATCGGAATAGGGCTTTTAACCGGATCGACATTGACATAGGCTTTGGCCAGCTCGCAGATAAAGGGTAGCCGTTCCAGCAGGTAGCGCTGGCCAAGATGACGCAGATCCAAATGCACCACTTCGCCTTGCGAGTGCGTGATGGTGCGGCCTTGTTGTTGCTCGTGCCAGAAGGCCTGAGATAATTTATCGCGCGGCCCCAGTTCCATGGTTTTATTCTGTGGCTTGCCTAGTGGCGTTTCCGGCCCCAGGCCATAATCCTGCAGATAGCGGTAGCCGTCTTTATTCAGCAGAATTCCGCCTTCGCCGCGGCAGGCTTCAGTGATTAAAATGCCGGAGCCCGGCAAGCCGGTTGGGTGGTACTGCACAAACTCCATATCGCGCAGTGCCACACCATGGCGGTAGGCCAGCGCCATGCCATCGCCGGTAACGATGCCGCCATTGGTATTAAACTGATAGACCCTGCCGGCACCGCCGGTGGCCAGGATCACGCTGGCAGCTTTAATTTGCACAAGCTCGCCGCTGGCAATCTCAATCGCCAGCACGCCATAGCAGCGCTGTTCATGCACCAACAAATCCAGCAGAAAGTACTCATCCAGCCGGTTAATTTGTGGGTACTTCAGCGAGGTTTGAAACAGGGTGTGCAGGATATGAAAGCCGGTTTTATCGGCGGCAAACCAGGTGCGCTCGGTTTTCATGCCGCCAAAGCGCCGCACCTGCACCTCACCGCTTTGTTGCCGGCTCCAGGGGCAACCCCAGTGCTCCAGCTGCACCAGCTCTCCAAAGGCGTGTTTGACAAAATAATCCACCACCCCTTGCTCGGCCAGCCAGTCGCTGCCAGCCACGGTATCGTCAAAGTGTGCTTGCAGGCTGTCGTGGCCCAGCGTTACCGCGGCAGCACCACCTTCGGCGGCTACGGTATGCGAGCGCATCGGGTACACCTTGGACAGCAGGGTCACCGACAGCTTGGGGTTGGCTTCGCTGGCAGCTATAGCACTGCGCAGGCCAGCACCACCGCCACCGACGACCAGCACATCGGTGCTGAGTGTTTTGACAATTTCAGGCATCAGGCTACCCCTTGCAGTTTCGCCAGCACCAGTCCCAGCAACACCAGAGCGGGCAGGGCATGGGTTAACAGCACATTGTGTCCGAGCGCGGCTGCCAGTTGGTCTTGGCCCTTGCTCTGGTTGCGGCTGCTTGCATTGATCGCATGCTGCAGCGATCGGATAACACGTACTGCCAATGGCAGCGATAGCAGGCCAAGTAAAGCGGCAGCTGGCAGCCAGTCTTGCCAGACGGCAGCACCCAGCAGCAGATAACAGGCCAGCAGTAAAGCACTGAACACCCAGGCTGCTTTAGCCGGTCCCAGCACAATGGGCAGATGACGGCGGCCAACCTGGCGATCGGCTTCGATATCCGGAAATTGATTTAGCAATAACAAGTTGCTAATCAGCAGTGCCAGCAAGGCTGATAAACTTAAGGCCAGCGCATCAGGCTTGCCGGTCAGCACCCAGTAAGCGCCGAGCGTCATCAGAGCACCAAAGCCAATTCCGGGTGCCAGCAGACAGAGCAGTGGTGATTTGTTGATGTACTCGGTGTAGCTGTAGATAAGCAAAACCCCAGGCAGACCTAACAGCAATAAGCGCCAGTCGATCAGCGCACTTAGCATAAGGCCAATGGCACTGACCAGCAGCAAGCTGCCAATCGCCAGCCAGAGCGCGAGTTGCGCTTGCTGTGGTGCGGCTACCAGAGTACCGCTGCCGCCACTAAAAGGTGTACGCCTGGTCAGAAAATCCAGCCCGGAGCGGAAATCAAAGTATTCATTAAAGGCATTCACGCTGATATGCGCTGCCAGTGCCATAAGCAGCACCAACAGCAGCAAGCCAATGGATAGGCTGCCCTGCTGATACCAGCTGCCAGCCGCAGCCAGTGCGATGCAAAGGACGGTCAGGGTTAAAAACGGTAAACGGGCAACACCAAACAAAATTTTAAGCACAGATCCCTCCTGAATGATTCTGCTAGAGTATAGCAAGGGATCTTGACGGCTCTTGATCCAGCCCAAGCTTCGGCGGATAAAATCCCTGGAGATGGAAATCGCTTAATAGTTGACTATTTTAGTCAGGTATTTTAGGCTGATACCAGAACGTACAGGAGGCATTGATGGCACAGTGGTTAGAGGCTGAAGTCACAGAAAATTACGCCTGGCATCCAGGCTTATGCAGCTTACGGGTGCAAGTGCCGGGGTTTGATTTCATCGCGGGCCAGTTTGTCCGGCTGGCGGTGGAAACGCCAGAAGGCCGGCTGCAACGTGCATATTCGCTGGTGAATGCCCCTGGCGATACTCAGCTGGACTTTCTACTGACACCAGTAGCCGATGGCAAGGTATCGCCACGGCTGCATGCACTGCAAGCTGGTGACCGGCTATGGGTCAGTCAGCCTGCGACCGGCTTTTTTACCCTGGATGAGGTGCCTGCAGGTGATACGCTCTGGCTGATTGCTACCGGCACCGGCATCGGGCCTTATTTGTCCATGCTGGCCACCAACGAGCCCTGGCAGCGCTTTGGACGCATCGTTTTGGTGCATGGTGTACGGCAGGTGCAAGACCTGGTGTACCGCGATCGTATCGCCAGTTGGCAGCAGCACTACTCCGACCAATTTCATTATCAGCCGGTGGTCACCCGGGAATCACACCCCGGTGCGCTGCAAGCGCGCTTACCGCAGTTGATTCAAAACCGGCAGTTGCAACAGGCTGCTGCCGCGCAATTTGATTTAACCAGCCAGGTGATGCTGTGCGGTAATCCGGAGATGATTAAAGCAGTACGGGCCGAGCTGGAAATCTTGGGCCTGCGCAAAAATCTGCGCCGTACGCCAGGTCATATTACGGTTGAACAATACTGGAACTGACCCCATGCTTTCCTACTGCAGTGAGAATTCTGTATGCAGCGGAGCCAAGCTGGCTGCCTGGCCGTCTGTCCGCTAAGCTGATGACAACAACGATGCAGGAGCACCATGATGACTTCAAAGAAAATCCACTGCGATGCCCGTCTTACCGTCGCAGGCAAAGAATACCGTTACTGCTCACTGGCTAAAGCCGCTGAAACCCTGGGGGATATCAGCCGGTTGCCTTTATCGTTGAAAGTTCTGCTGGAAAACCTGCTGCGCCATCAGGATGGGGTGACGGTGCAGTACGAGGATCTGACGGCGATGCCGGCCTGGCTACAGGATAAAAGCTCCAGCCGGGAAATTCAGTACCGGCCAGCCCGGGTATTGATGCAGGATTTCACCGGGGTGCCAGCGGTGGTGGATTTGGCTTCAATGCGCGATGCGGTGGCCAAAGCTGGCGGCGATCCGGAGCTGATCAATCCATTATCGGTGGTGGACCTGGTGATTGATCACTCGGTGATGGTGGACAAGTTCGCCAATGCGAACGCCTTTGCCGATAACGTGGCGCTGGAGGTCGAGCGCAACCGCGAGCGCTATGCCTTTTTACGCTGGGGCCAGAAAGCCTTTCGCAATTTCCGGGTGGTGCCGCCTGGCACCGGCATTTGCCACCAGGTCAATCTGGAATACCTGGCCAAAGTGGCCTGGACCGAAGATAAAGACGGCGACACCTGGGTCTACCCGGATACGCTGGTGGGTACCGACTCCCACACCACCATGATCAATGGCCTGGGCGTGCTGGGCTGGGGCGTGGGCGGCATTGAAGCCGAAGCGGCCATGCTGGGTCAGCCGGTGTCGATGCTGCTGCCGGAAGTGGTTGGTTTTAAACTCACTGGCAAGATGCCGGAAGGCAGCACTGCCACCGATCTGGTGCTCACCGTTACCCAGATGCTGCGGGCCAAGGGCGTGGTGGGGAAGTTTGTCGAATTCTATGGCGAGGGCTTGGCGCACTTGCCGCTGGCCGATCGCGCCACCATCGCCAATATGTCTCCGGAGTTTGGTGCCACCTGCGGGTTTTTCCCGGTGGATGAAGAAACGCTGAAATATCTGGAGCTGTCCGGCCGCTCCGAACAGCAGATTGATCTGGTAAAAGCCTACTGCCAGGCGCAGGGCTTGTGGCACGATGCCAGCAAGGAGCCGGTATTCAGTGCGGTGCTGGAGCTGGACCTGACCACGGTAAAACCTGCGCTGGCCGGGCCGAAGCGGCCGCAGGATAAAGTTGCCTTGCCTGATATCAAAGGGGTGATGCAACTGGAAATCGAGCAACTGAAGAACAAGCAGGCTGCGGTTGCCATAGACGGCATGGAGCATGCGCTGAAGCACGGTGATCTGGTGATTGCAGCCATCACCTCCTGCACCAATACCTCCAACCCCAGTGTGATGATGGCCGCTGGTTTGGTTGCCAAAAAAGCCATTGAGCAGGGGTTAAAGGTAAAACCCTGGGTGAAAACATCCTTAGCGCCGGGCTCCAAGGTGGTGACCGATTATCTCGATAAGGCTGGTTTAACCAAGTCGCTGGAGCAGTTGGGCTTTCATCTGGTCGGCTACGGCTGCACCACCTGCATCGGCAATTCCGGCCCCTTGCCGGATGCCATCAGCGATGCCGTCGATCAGGGCAATCTGACGGTGGCCTCGGTGCTGTCCGGCAACCGCAACTTTGAAGGCCGTATTCACCCGCAGGTCAAAGCCAACTGGCTGGGTTCACCGCCTTTGGTGGTGGCCTATGCGCTGGCTGGCACCATGCTGATTGATTTGGCGGAAGATCCGATTGGGCAGGGTAAAAATGGCCCGGTTTATTTAAAAGACATCTGGCCGAGCCAAAAAGAAATCGCCGCCGCTGTGGCACTGGTGGATGGCGCTATGTTCCGCAAACAATACGCCGATGTGTTTAGCGGAGATACTCATTGGAAAGAATTGCCGGTGACCGAGGATCGCACCTATCACTGGGATAACCGTTCAACTTACATCCAGCAGCCGCCTTTTTTTGCTGATTTTGGTGAAAAGGTGCAGATAGAGCCGATCACCGATGCTTACGTGCTGGCGCTCTTTGGCGACTCCATCACCACCGATCACATTTCCCCGGCCGGTGCTATCAAAGCCAGTTCACCGGCCGGCCGTTATCTGAGCGAGCAGGGGGTGGCTGAGGCGGATTTTAATTCCTACGGCTCGCGCCGCGGCAACCATGAGGTGATGATGCGCGGCACCTTTGCCAATATCCGCATCCGCAATCAGTTGCTGCCGGGTGTGGAAGGCGGCGAGACCAAACATTTTCCATCCGGCGAGCAGCTGGCAATTTACGATGCCGCCATGCGCTACCAACAGGACAAACAACCGTTGATTGTTCTTGCCGGCAAAGAATACGGCACCGGCTCCAGCCGCGACTGGGCGGCCAAAGGTACCCGTTTGCTCGGGGTAAAAGCCGTCATCGCCGAAAGTTTTGAGCGCATTCACCGCTCCAATCTGGTGGGCATGGGCGTACTGCCGCTACAGTTTAGCGACGGCGAAAATGTAGAGGTGTTGCAACTGACTGGCGAAGAGCGTTTCAGCCTGCCAGAGCTGGGCGACGATCTGACGGTTGGCCAGTTGCTCACAGTCGAAGCCAAACGGGCCGATGGCAAAGTAAAACGCTTTCAGGTTAAATGCCGCATCGACACCGACAACGAGCTGCAGTACTTCCGCAGCGGCGGCATTCTGCAGCATGTGCTGGAGCAACTGTTGCAAAGGTAGAGTACGGCTGCGGAAGTATCGCAGCCCTTGTAAGGAGGGCCAAATGAGCCACCTAAAACTGGATCAAGACGACGCCGAGCTGTTGCACGACCTTGAAAGTGACGACTTCAAGTCGGTTTTGACGCCCGAACGGTGAGCGGAATTGTCTGCTGCGGCAGAGCGTACGGTTCGAAAAGATAAGCGTATCAATATCCGTATTTCTGCCCGGGATTTAGAAGCGATTCAACGCAGGGCGTTGCAAGAAGGCATGCCTTATCAGACCCTGGTCGCCAGCGTACTTCATAAGTATGTCTCCGGTGGTCTAATCGATGTGGTTGCCAGCAAAGTGCGTGAATCGGCAGGCAAATACAGCAAAGATTAAATCCATCCCATTCCCGTTAGGGTTTAGCCTCGCTTTCGCCAAGCGCGGCGCTGCTGCGCTGAAACCACCAGCTAAGCAGCACCAGACTAAAGCCAAGACCAATAAAGGACAGGGCGCGCAGCACACCGGACAAACCCGCCAGATCGAACAGGAATACCTTCAGCGTCACCAGACTGAGCAGCACAAAGCCTGCTTTGCGGATCTGATGCCAGTGCTGGCGCTGGGCGCTAAGCACCATGGCAATGGCCAGCAGCAAATACACCAGAGAATAGCTAAAATGCTCGGCCATCGAGGTCGTCAGCTCAATGCCAATGCTGCCGTCTTGCCAGAAATGCCGGATGCTGGCGCTGATAAACAGCAGTGCAAAGCTGGTGGCCACCACCAGCATCAGCTTTCGCAGCTCGGCTGGAACAAGGTGGGCACCATGGAAGTACAGCAGCGCTGGTATGCCCCACAGCGGCAACAACTGATTCCATAGCGGCCAGTCACCTAAAGCAGCATTGGTGGCAAAGGGGTTGGCGTCGAAACTCAGATAACCATGCAGCAGGGCGGCAGCGGCCAATAACACGATGGCGGCCACTTTGTACAGCTGTTGCAAGGAACCAGCCAGAGCACTGCGCCACAAATAAAGATTGGCCAACAGCAACCAGTTGCAGGCATGCACCGCCAAAGTCAGGGGGGATAGCTTATCAGGTTCGAACAACACATAAAGCGGTGAGCCTGCAGCCAGCCAGTACTGGGTTTGCACCGTCACAAAGAGCACCAGTACATGCAGGCAGGCCCCTTCCAGCCAGGGTGCCAATTCGTTGTTTTGCCAGAGTATGCGCGCTACAACAAAGCACATCAGCACCACCGGGTAAAGCACAAAGGACCAGTGCAATCCCAGCAGGGTCAGTTGCTGATAGCTATCGAGCACGGCGGCGCCGGTCAGTCGCAGCAGCAGCAGACCAACCAGCAGTTTGATCAGCCAAAGCGGTAATGGCAATTGCTGCTTGCGACTGAGCAGAGTGATCAGCACCAGCTGCACTGCGATGGCGATGGTGAGCGCGGCTGTGCTGAGCAGCAACACCAAACAGAAGGTCAGCGCAAAGTTGGCACCGGCGCTGTGGATAAAAGCCCGCAGCGGCAGGTTGCTGCGACGGCTAAGCACAGTTTGCACAATGCTCAGCAAAGCTGCATACCCCAGCCACAGCGGTTGCAGCTGAGCCTGTACCTCAGGGGCAGCAACAGCATAACTGATACCCAGCATCAGCACGGGCGCCACGGCCAGCACACTGTGCCAGTGCAGACGATCTGCGCACAGGCTGCCACCCAGCAAGGGGATGATGCTAAACCACACCACTAAGATCTGTGCTGGCAGCAGCTCCGGGCTTAGCAGCAGCGGCAGGGTGGTATCCATCAGCGCATGCACCGGCTGGCGCAGCAGATAGCCTGATGCCAGCAGCAGTGTACTCCACAGCCAAAAGTCCGTCCGGCTATGGCTAAAGGCGGCGGCAGACAACAGCAGCATCAGTAGCAACATGGCACTGAAATTCACCGCTGCCGGGGTCAATAACAGCACCAACAGTGCCAACAGCAGTAAAAGGCCGCCCAACACATCTTCACGGCGCAGTGGCAGCCACTGCGCTAAAGGCAGGTGAGCCAGTTGCAGGGTGCGAGTGCGATACCCCAGTTGCGGCCACCATACCAGCAGTGCAAAGCTGAGCCCCAGTACCAGCCAGCTGAACCAGAGGGTACTGCTGGTGGCCGCAACAAAGCTAACCGCCAGCCAAAAGCCATGCCCTGCCATCGGCAAATACCAGAGCCAGGGGCGCTTTACCCGCTGTTCTACCAGCACGGATGAAACGGTGACCAGGGCAATGTAGAGCAGCAGGGCAATGGTATTGCCGGAGTCCTGTGCGACCAGAGCGGGTACTGCGTAGGCACCGACAATGCCAAGTACTGCCAACACTGGTCCCTGGCGCAGCGCAAACCAGCTGGCAGCCAGCGCCACCCCGGCCAGCAGGACAAACGCCAGCCACAGCGGCAGTAAGTGATAATACTGCGCCGCCGTTAAAATGCTGGCGTACAACGTAATAAAACCAGCACCAGCCAACGCGGCCGGCGCATAGTGCTGCAGACTGGAACGCCTCTGGTCTTGCTGGTGCAGCCATTCACTGAATGCAATCAGGGCAAAGCCAAGCAAGGCCGCGGCAATTAAACGCAGTTCTGCGGTAAACCAGCCGGCATCGAGCGAATGGCGCACCAGAAAAACACCACCCAGCGCCATGGCAATACCACCCAGCCAGACCATACCGCGCTGAATCAATTGCTGCTCCAGCCAGTTCAAACCATTCGCCAGCCATGGGGTATTGCCTGACGTTGGCGTAGCGCTGGCAGCTTTTGTGATTGTGGGGTTGACCGTTGTGCTGATCGCAGCTTGGGTAGCAGCAGCTTCGGCTGCTGACGAAGCTTGTTGGATGGAGGTGCTGTGAGCACTTGGCTCAGGTTGGGACGATGGTGCTGCAGCTGGAGTAGCGGATGGAGCTTGCCCGCTGGCTGGCTGGTTTCTGAGTTGCTGTATTAACTGCTGCAGCTGCCGGCGAACCGTTTGCAACTGAATAAAAGCCACCCAGCCAAAGACCGAGCCCGCCAACAGCCCCAAGGATAACAGCACCAACAACAATTCCATCGACAACCATCCAGTGGTAACAATTTTGTCAATGGCTCAGCATAAGTAGATTTGGAGCAGGGTGCAATTGGAAACTTAGCGGCAGCTATCTTTTACCCACTGCAGGTAATCGGCAAAGCCAGCTTCGATTGGCAGCTGGATAATCTCCGGAGTGTCGTAGCTGTGCAGCTTACGGATTTCGGCTTCCAGCGCCGGGTAGCAGTGGGCAGTGGTTTTGATCAGCAACAGGATTTCGCTGCTTTGCTCCAGCTTGCCTTGCCAGACATAGTGACTGCTGACGGCTTGCTGCTGAATGCAGGCAGCAAGCCGTTGCTGCAGCAGTGCTGCGGTGATTTGATCGGCTTCCAGCTGATTGGGGCAGGTGGTCATCACCAGGCAGAACTCAGCCACTTACACCTCCAGATTGTCCAGCAGTTTGGTTTTGCCAAGCCAGGCGGCGGCTAGGATCACCAGGGGTTGCTGCCGGTGCTCAGCTGGTAATAAGCTGCTGCGATCGCTGATGGTCAGGTAGTCCGGTTTAAAACCGGTGGCTTCGAGCTGGGCTTTGGCAGCAGCTTCAATGCTGCGAAAATCCGCATCGGTCGTTTTGATTTGAGTTGCCACCTGCTGCAGCACCTGTTGCAACCTTGGTGCCTTGGCGCGCTGCTCTGCGCTTAGATAGCCATTGCGCGAGCTCAGTGCCAAACCATCGGCTGCGCGTTCGGTCGGTACACCAATAATCTTGATAGGAAAGGACAAATCTTCAACCATCTGACGTATAATCGCCAGTTGCTGGTAATCTTTTTGCCCAAAGCAGGCGATATCCGGTTGTACCAGATTAAACAGCTTGCAGACCACAGTGGATACGCCGCGAAAATGGCCGGGCCGGCTGGCACCGCAGTGGTGATCGCCCAGTTTGGGGACTTCAACAAAGGTTTGCTCGCTTAAACCGCGCGGGTAAATAAGCTCCGGCGTCGGGGTAAAGACTGCATCGGTCTGCAGCTGTTGCAGTGCCTGGCAGTCGTCGTCCAGCGTACGCGGGTAGCTGTCCAGATCTTCATTGGCACCAAACTGCATCGGATTGACGAAAATACTCACGATGACCCGCTCAGCATGCTGTTTCGCCACTTCGACCAGGCGCAAATGGCCCTGATGGAGGTTGCCCATGGTGGGGACAAAGGCGATGCGCTCGCCAGCCTTACGCCAGCTGGCAATCTCAGCCCGCAGGCTGTCGATGGTGGTTAGGATCTTCATAGTTTATTGAAAAGTATGCTCGGCAGCCGGGAAGCTCTGGCTTTTCACATCGGCCACGTACTGGCGGATGGCCGAGCGGATTTCACCGGTTTGCTGCAAAAAATTTTTCGAAAATTTTGGAATATAGCCACTGCTGATACCAAGTAAGTCGTGCATCACCAGCACCTGACCATCGGTACCGGAGCCTGCACCAATGCCAATCACCGGAATACTGAGCGCTGCGGTAATGCGATTGGCCAGCTCGACCGGGATGCATTCAAGGACCAGCAACTGAGCTCCGGCGTCTTGCAGTGCTTTGGCCTGGCGCAGCATGGCATCGGCTTGCTCGTTGCTGCGGCCTTGCACCTTGTAGCCACCGAATAAGTGCACCGATTGTGGGGTTAAACCCAAATGGCCACAGACCGGTACACCGCGCTCGGTCAATGCTTTGACGGTAGGCAGTAAGAAGTCACCGCCTTCGAGTTTGACCATATTGGCACCGGCCTGCATCAGCGGGGTGACAGAGGCAAAGGCCTGTTCGGTGCTGGCGTAACTCATAAAAGGCAGATCGGCAATCACAAAGGCATCGGGCGCACCAGCGCGTACGCAGCGGGTGTGGTAAGCGATGTCCTGCACGGTCACAGGCAGGGTATCGCCATGGCCTTGCAACACCATGCCCAGTGAGTCACCAATCAGCAATACCTCAACGCCTTCATCGGCAAACAGCTTGGCAAAGCTGGCATCGTAGGCGGTTAAAGAAGTGATTTTATCGCCCTGCTGTTTCATTTTTTGCAGCACGGCGGTGGTAATTTTAGCCATTTATCTGCTCAGACCTCTTTCAATCAATTCGCTGCGCACCTTGTCATAAAGCGGGGTGCGCTGCAAGTTTGTTTTAACAGGGTGCCTGGGCCACCACCGTTAAGCCACAGCGCGGTACCTGCTGGCACAAGCCGTGAATGCTGCGGCCATCCGGTAACTGCAAGTCGGCGGCTATCTCCTGCAAAGGGTAGAGCACAAACTCGCGTTCGGCCAGGCCGTAATGGGGTACCGTCAGACGTTCGCATTGCAATTGTTCATTGCCATAGAGTAACAGATCCAGGTCCAGCGTGCGGGGCCCCCAGCGCTCGTCTTTGCGCACCCGGCCTTGCTGCTGTTCAATCTGCTGCAAGGCATCCAGCAGTTGCAGTGGGGGCAGCTCCGTATAGAGTTCAGCCACCGCATTGACATAATCGGGCTGATCCTGCGGCCCCATCGGTTTGGAACCATAGAGCGAGGATACCCGGCCAAGGGTACTGCCCGGCACGCCAGCCAGCGCGCTGATGGCCGCACGCAACTGACCCATGGGGTTGTTAAGATTAGCACCCAGACCAATAAAGCAGCGCTGCTTGCTCAAAGCGTTCATGGCTTTGGCTGACTGCTGCGCTTGCGTTTGTAATTGCGACGGCGCCGCGGTTTACTCTCGCCAGAAGCGGGACCGGCTTGTTGCAGCATCTGCTGCTGGCCGCTTTCGTTCTCCTGCTGAAAGCGTTGCCACCAGTCGGCATGTTGTTGCAGGTCGCCGCCTTCGGCCTTGGCCCGCAGCAGCAGGAAATCGTAACCGGCACGGAATTTTGGCAATTGCAATAAAGTCAGTGCCCGCTTGCCGCGACTGCGGGCCAAGCGGCTTTGTAGCGACCAGATATCCCGGGTCACCAGGCTAAAGCGTTTAGGCAGCGCAATGCGTTGCTGCAAGTCACTTAAGATCTCCGCCATGGCAATATTAAGTGCATCCACCGGCGGCAGGCCGCTTTCCAGTTGCAAGGTTTGACTGCGGATCTCGACCGGATACCACAAGAAGGCGGCAAATAAGAACGCCGGGGTCACCGGTTTATCATCGGCCACCCGTTGATCGGTATCCTGCAGCGCCTGGCTAACCAACTGGAAGACTTTGCCTTCTGGCTCCTGGGCAATGGCTTTGTGCAAGGATGGCAACAGCTGCTTGATGATGCCGTATTGCTTCATCAGCATAAAGTTGTCGAAGGCTTTGCCGGCCATAAACAGCTTCAGGAACTCTTCAAACAAGCGGGCCGGAGGTATGCTTTTGAGCAAGGATGCCAGCTGGGGGATAGGCGCGGCAGTCGCTGGCGCTATCTGCATATTCAGCTTGGTGGCAAAACGGATGGCGCGCAGGATCCGTACCGGATCTTCCCGGTAACGGGTTTCAGGGTCACCAATCAGCTCAATTTTCCGTTCGGCAATGGCCTCAATGCCATTGGCGAAATCCAGCACTTCAAAGTGGTTGATCGAGTAGTACAGCGCATTGATGGTGAAATCGCGGCGCTCGGCATCTTCTTCGATGGTGCCGTACACGTTATCACGCAGGATCAAACCTTCTTCGCTGGCTTTGGACAGCTGGTGCTGGCCTTCTTCATTTTCATCCGGTTGACTGTGATGGCCACGGAAGGTCGCAACTTCAATCACCTCGCGGCCAAACAAGACATGCGCCAGTCGGAAACGCCGGCCAATTAAGCGACAATTACGAAACACCTGCCGGACTTCTTCCGGTTTGGCATTGGTGGCTACATCAAAATCTTTGGGTTCCAGCCCCAGCATCAAGTCGCGAATGCAACCACCGACCAAATAGGCTTCAAAGCCGGCATCTTTTAAGCGGTACAATACTTTCAGCGCGTTGGGGCTGATTTGCTTGCGGGAAATCGGGTGTTGGTCGCGGCTAAGCCGCTTAAGCGGAGGTAAGGCGCTATGGGTGACCAAAGCGGCTTGTTTTTCAGCTTTTGTGCCTTTGCGCAGGTTGCGTCGGCAGAAATCGAGCACACGGGAAATAATGGCAAGCTCCTGAGTCGTGTTAAAGGCTGTCTTGGCAGCAATAGGGTCATTTAGGCTGTTATTTTACCGCATTTTTTTCCAAACCGTGCAATAAAAACGCACCAACCCCATCAATTGAGCAGGATTTCTGTCTGTTTGGGCACCTGTTCCAGGCACCAGTGACTGACGGCAAAGGCAATCAGCTCAGAGACGGAAGCCGATTGCAGTTCAGTGGGTGTCGCCTGCCCCAGGTACTGCAGGGCCTGCAGCAATAAGGGCACCGCCTGGCTGGCATCCAGTGCCGGCGCATGATTTTGCTTACTGAGTTTCTGGCCAGGGCTGCTACTAGCCAGTGGAATATGGCCATAAACGGGCGCTGCTGCGCCAAGCTGGGCAAACAACTGTTGCTGGCGCGTGGTCATGTTGAGTAAATCAGCACCACGGATCACTTCCGTCACGCCCTGATCCATATCATCGACCACCACCACCAACTGATAGGCAAAGATGCTATCACGGCGTTTGATGATGTAGTCTTCCTGGCAAAAATCCGGTTCCAGTTGCTGCTTACCCAGTATCAGATCGTCAAACTCAGTCGCGACAGAGGAGCCGCACAAGCGCCAGGCCAGTGGTTTCGGATGCTTGGGGCTGAGTTGGCGCTGGCGGCAATGGCCATTGTAGAGGCCACCCATGGCAGCAATGGCCTTGCGTGGACAATCACAGCCATAGAGCAAACCCTGCTGGTACAGCTGGTCGAAAATGGCCTGATAACGGGCTTTGCGCTGGCTTTGGTACCAGATAGTGCCATCCCACAGCAAACCAAATTGCTCCAGACTGCGCAAAATGCTGTCAGCGGCACCAGCCTGGCTGCGGGGCTCATCAATATCTTCAATCCGAACCAACCACCGACCCTGGCTGGATTTAACCTGCAGGTAGCTGGCAAGGGCTGCCACCAGTGAACCGAAATGCAGTGGGCCGGACGGGGATGGAGCAAACCGGCCCACAGGGGGAGAGGCAAGCGTTGGCATCTTAGCCGCCGAGTTGCTTTTCCTTGATTTCTGCTAAGGTTTTGCAATCGATGCACATATCAGCGGTTGGGCGCGCTTCCAGCCGTTTGATACCGATTTCGATACCGCAAGTGTCGCAGTAGCCAAAATCGTCGTCTTCGATTTTTTGCAGTGTTTTTTCAATCTTCTTCAGCAGCTTCCGCTCACGATCCCGGGCGCGCAGCTCCAGACTGAACTCTTCTTCCTGAGCAGCACGGTCGACCGGATCCGGAAAGTTAGCGGCTTCGTCGGCCATGTGGGTCTTGGTACGATCCACTTCTTCGCGCAACTGCTGACGCCAGGCATCCAGAATTTTCCGAAAATGCTCCCGTTGCTTGGAGTTCATGTACTCTTCGCCCACAGCCTCCTGATAAGGCTCCACTCCGGCTAAGGCGAGCAGCCCCAACGGTTTGTTTGCTTTGCCCTCTGGCATAGTCATCTCCTGTACAATACAGCCAAGCAAAAATGGCGGATATTCATAACAGAATATCAGGCACATCGCAAATTAAAGACGCAGAAGTATACAGAGTGAACATCCGCCCGTCATCTGTTTTCGTCGGCTAAACTGGACCGATGTTGAGGGATCTGACTTTTGGTCGCAGCATGGTACAATCCTGCTTACTTTATCCATTCAGCTGATACAGGATAGTTTTTATGACGGATATGATTCGTGTTTCGTTGCAACCCGATGCCGCTGCAGAAAAGTGGGGCAAAAAAGTTAGCCTGACGCCAACGGCTGAAGGTTTTCAAATTCATCTGGATGCCAAATTCCCGGCCCGAAGCATTCAAAAAGCCGCCCGCCAGCTCGATAGCCTGGGCATTGAACAGGTAGAGCTAAGCGGTGAGGGCTGGACACTGGAGCTGCAGTGGGCCTTTTATCTGGGGTTTACCTCGGCAAAAAAATTGGCCGGCGTGCAATGGCTGGGGGAAGACGCCACTCAATTGCAGCAACTGGCCAGTTGTTTTGGCTGGGCTCGTCAGGTCACCAATCAAACACCGGAGCAATTATCGCCCGAAGCCCTGGCCAATGAAGCCATTGCATTTTTAACGCCGTTGGCTCCGGATGCCATCAGCCATCGCATTATTCGCGGCGATGAGTTGCTGGCTGAAGGCTGGGTTGGTATCCATGGCGTTGGCCGTGGCAGTGAGCGACCGCCGGTGATGCTGGTACTGGATTACAATCCGACCGGCAAGGTCGATGCACCTGTTGATGCTGTGCTGGTCGGCAAAGGCATTACCTTTGACAGTGGTGGTTATTCCATCAAACCCAGTGAGTCGATGTCTTATATGAAGTGCGATATGGGCGGGGCGGCCACGGTCGCGGCGGCGCTCGGCCTGGCGATTCAAAAGGGCTTGTCGCGCCGGGTGCAGCTGGTGCTGTGCTGCGCGGAAAATCTGATCAGCGGCCATGCTTACAAACTGGGCGATATTCTGACCTATAAAAATGGCACCACGGTGGAAATTCTGAACACCGATGCCGAAGGTCGTCTGGTGCTGGCCGATGGCCTCTTGTATGCCTCTGAGACCGGTGCTCCTTTGATTATTGATGCCGCTACCTTGACCGGAGCCGCTATGGTGGCGCTCGGCAATGACTACAATGCACTTTTTGCCCTCGATACTGCTCTGCAGCAGCGAGCGCTTGGTTATGCGGAACAGGTGCAAGAGCCTACCTGGCCTTTGCCACTGGCTCCCTGGCATCAGGGGCAGTGCCCGTCGCCTTATGCCGATACTGCCAACAGCCGGCCGGTGAAAGGCGGTGGCACTGGTGGTGCCAGCAATGCTGCCGGCTTTTTAAGCCGTTTTGTACCCGAAGGGGGCAAAGGCTGGTTGCACTTTGATTTAGCCGCTGCCTTTAACAGCAGCAATACCGGCCTGTGGGCTGCCGGTGCCACCGGCATGGGGATCCGCGCCATTGCAGAAACCCTACGCCAGGAAGCCGGTAAAGCCTGAGTGCTGTCAGCCAGCACTTAAACATGTCCCTGTCACAGCGAGTGGCAGGGACCCTAACCCCGATGAGATCCGAACTGCGATGGAACTCCCTGTTGCTGCCATAGCCGGTGAACTTGTGACTGCACTGCGTCAGCAGCAGCGGGTGATCCTGTCGGCGCCGCCGGGGGCCGGCAAGTCTACCTGGTTACCGCTTTATCTGTTGCAGCAGCCTGAGTTTAGCGGTAAGCACATTTTGTTGCTGGAGCCACGGCGGCTGGCTGCGAAAAGTATTGCCAGTTACATGGCATCGCAACTGGGCGAAGCCGTTGGCCAAACCGTCGGTTATCAGGTTCGGTTGGAGCGCAAAAGCAGTGCCGCCACCCGCTTATTGATCGTGACCGAAGGTCTGCTGACCCGCTTTATTCAACAGGATCCTGAGCTAACCGCCTGGGATTTGGTCATTTTTGATGAATTTCATGAACGCTCCTTGCAGGCCGATCTGGCGCTGGCGCTCAGCCTGGAAGCGCAGCAACTGCGTGAGGATCTAAAGCTGTTAATCATGTCAGCCACGCTGGATACCGGGCAGTTGGCCAAAGCACTGAATGCGCCCGTGCTACAAAGTGACGGCCGCAGTTATCCGGTCAGCATCCGCTACCAGACCCCGGATCGCCAGCCTATCTGGCAGCAACTGGCCCGGCTTTGCTTTCAATTGCTGCAGCAGGAGGAAGGAAACTTGTTGGCATTTTTACCAGGCCAAGCCGAGATCCGGTTAGCGCATGACTGGTTGCTGCAGCAAGGCCTACCAGATTCAGTGCAGGTTCACCCATTGCTTGGCAGTTTAACGCTGCAACAGCAGCAGGCGGCTATTGCCGCTTGCCCGCAAGGTCAGCGCAAAGTGGTGCTGGCCACCAATGTCGCGGAAACCAGTTTAACCATCGATGGCATTCGCTTGGTGGTGGACAGTGGCCTGTACCGCAAAGTGCGCTTTTATCCGAAACATGGGGTGATGAAACTGGAAACCGCAGCCATCAGCAAAGCCTCGGCCATTCAGCGGGCCGGGCGGGCCGGGCGATTATCGCCTGGCCTTTGCGTGCGGCTGGATAGCGAGAGCCAGTGGCAGCGCCGCGCCAGTTTTACCCCGCCGGATATACTGGAAGCCGAGTTGACAGCATTGCGGCTGGAGCTGGCCGGTTGGGGCGTCCAAGCCGATGAGTTATTTTGGCTGGACCCGCCGCCTAAGGCGCATCTGGCAGTGGCTGAGGCCTTATTGCAGCAACTGGGCGCTTTATCAGCCGCTCTTAAAATCACGCCACTGGGACAGCGTATGCTTAGCCTCGGCACCGAGCCACGGCTGGCGGCCATGTTGTGCCGGGCCGAAGAACTGGAGCAACAAGGTGAGCAGGGCGCACTCTGGCTGGCGGCGCTACTCGCGGTGTTGCTGGAGCAAAGCCGGGACGATAGCCCGCTATGGGGGCAGTTGCAGCAGTTGCAACAGCTAAAGAACTCAGTGACTTATCAGCAGGCAGAGCAGTGGTGCCGCCAGCTTAAAGGTCAGCCTGGCGGCGCTCTGCCCCAGGACTTACTGGTGCCGTTGTTGTGCTTTGCCTATCCGGATCGGGTGGCGGTCAAGCGCGGTAAAGGCTATTTGCTGGCCAATGGCGCCGGGGCGGTGCTGCCGCCTGAGCATGCATTGGCCACAGAGCCTTTGCTGCTGGTGGCCAGTCTGCAGCTTACCAGCCAGGGCCTGCTTATTCGCCAGGCAGAGCGCTTGTCTCTGCAGACATTGCAGCAGTACTTTGCTGATGAGTTAAGCTGGCAGTTGCACAGTGCCTTTGATGCGCAAAGTGGTCGCTTTATCAGCGAGCAGCAACGACGTTTTGGTGCCTGCATTTTAGAGCGCAAACCAGCGCCGCAGGCACTGAGCAGCGAGCAGCGACGTGAGGCCTGGCTGGATTACATCAAACAGCGTGGTTTAGCGGTTTTGCCCTGGAGTGCTGCCAGTGAGCAATGGCTGGCTCGGCTTCGTCTTTGGCAGCAACTGGCCCCCGAGCATGGCGCGCCGGGCTGGCAACCGGATGAGTTGCTGGCAAGCCTGGATGATTGGCTGGGGCCCTGGCTGCAAGATTGTCAGAGCCTGCAGCAGCTTAAGCAGTTGCCACTGCTGCAAGCACTGCAAAGCCGGTTGGATTACTCAGCACAACAGCAATTGGCCAGTTTGTTGCCAACCCATTGGCAGGCACCGACCGGCAGTCGCCTGGCGATTGATTATCTGGCCGATGGTGGACCTTTGGTTGCTGTGCGCATGCAGGAGGTCTTTGGTCAGTTGCAAACGCCGGTACTGGCCAATGGCAAGCTGCCACTGACACTGGAGTTATTATCCCCAGCGCGCCGGCCATTGCAGCGTACGGCTGATTTGGCCAGCTTTTGGCAAAATGCGTATCGGGAAGTACGTAAAGAAATGAAAGGGCGCTATCCAAAACACTACTGGCCGGAGGATCCGGCGCAAGCGATGCCCACCACCAGAACCACCAAAGCGATGAGTTTATGACGCGGCCAAGTCCAAAAAAATCTAGCACCCAAAAAGCCAGCAACCAAAAAATGAATGCCGCAAAGCATAAGTTACCACCAACTGCTGAAATGCTGCGGTATCTGGGCTGGACCTTGTTAAAGCTGGGCCTGGCCCTGCTGGCCGTAGCAGCTATTTACTTGCTGTATCTGGACAGCAAAGTAACCCAAAGTTTCCAGGGCCAGAAGTGGCAGGTACCGGCCCAGGTATTTGGCCGCAGCCTGCAACTGCAGCAAGGACAGCCACTGACCCTGGGTGCTCTGGTACAGGAGCTGGAGCTACTGCAGTACCGTCGGGTGTCAGAAATCACTGGCCCGGGCCAGTTCCGCCTGGCCAATCAAGCGGTAGATATTTACCGGCGTGAATTTTATTTCGCCGATGGCTATGCACCAGCCGAGCGCTTTGTGGTGCAGTTTCGCCAGCAGCGCATCGAGCGTATTCAGTGGTCGAGCCCGGAAAATACAGCAGCGCCTGGCATAGCCCGGTTGGAAGCCCCATTGATTGAGCACCTGATTTCAGCACAGCAGGAAGACCGTGAGCTACTGCGGCTGGAGCAAGTCTCACCTTTGTTGCGTGATACGCTGCTGCTGGTGGAGGATCGTGATTTTTACCGCCATCACGGTGTGGCGCCACTGGCGATTCTGCGGGCTTTTTTGGTGAATCTGTCGGCTGGGCGTACGGTGCAGGGTGGCTCCACCTTAACCCAGCAGCTGGCAAAGAACATGTACCTGACCCAGGACAGAACCTTGTGGCGTAAAATCAATGAAGCCCTGATGGCACTGATTCTGGAGCTGCGTTTCAGTAAAGACGAGATCTTAGAAGCCTACATCAACGAAGTGTACATCGGGCAGAACTTTGCCCATCCGGTGCATGGCTTTGGTCTGGGCAGTCGCTTTTATTTTGCCAAACCGCTGAATGAACTAACAGCGGCCGAAACCGCACTCCTGGTTGGTTTGATTAAAGGGCCGTCTTTTTACGATCCCAGGCGCAATCCGGAGCGGGCACAGCGGAGGCGCGATCTGGTGCTGCGGTTGATGTTCGAGCAGCATATGCTGGATCAGCAAGCCTATCGCGAGGCTTTGGAAGAGCCGATAGCTTTAGTAGCCCGCGGTCAGCATCAGTCGGATCGCTATCCTGCTTATTTAGCGCGGGTGCGCCAGGAGCTACGTAGCCAGCTGCAGGATAAAACCCTGCAACAAAGTGGCTTGCGGATCTTCACCTACTTTGATCCTGTACTGCAGCAGCAGGCCGAACATGCGGTTGCCAGCAGTATGCGAGGCCTGGATGCTGCCATTGAAACCGCAGTGGTCCTTGCTGACCATCGACAGGGCAGCCTGACCGCCATGGTTGGTGGCCGGGACCCGCGCTATGCCGGCTATAACCGAGCCATGGATGCCAGGCGGCAAATCGGCAGTTTGATTAAACCGGTGATCGCGATTGAGGCGCTAGCACAGCCAGAGCGTTTTGATTTGCAAACTACGTTGTTGGATGCGCCCATTCAGCTCAGGAGTAATCAACAGGATTGGCAGCCACAGAATTTCGATCAGACGTTTCGCGGTGAAGTGACCTTGCTGGATACTTTGGTGTACTCCTACAACGTACCAATGGTGCGGTTGGGGTTACAACTTGGCATGCCGCAGGTAGCGGCGGCGCTCAGCCGTTTGGGCTTGCAGCGGCGTATTACCTTGCATCCGGCAGCCTTACTTGGTGCCATTGAGTTATCGCCGCTGGAAGTCACACAACTTTATCAAACACTGGCCAATCACGGCGTGCATCAAACGTTGGCCAGTATTGCGGTGGTGACCGACCAGCAAGGCACTGTGTTGTATCAACACCAGCCAGCACCGATCAGACGCTACAGTGCAGAAGCGACGTCTTTACTGTACGATGCGATGCAGCAAAGCGTGCAACGGGGGACTGCCCGTTCGCTGGGGCAACAGTTTCCACAACTGGCAGGGAAAACCGGCACCTCCAGTGATTACCGCGATAGTTGGTTTGTGGTCATGGATGAAAGCAAAGTGATGACAGTGTGGCAAGGGAGGGATGATAATGTCTCCACCGGCCTGACCGGTAGTTCCGGTGCTTTGCAGCTCACGCGGCATTTTTACCGGATTCACAGTGCTGTCAGGCCTTAGTGACGCATCATGATGAGGCTTTGTTAAGCAGCCAGATAAACTGATTGCGCAAGGTACTTGTTATTCTTCGAGTTTTAAGTTGATAATGGTGAATGAAAATTGTCGACAACCGCGGATGATTTGTAACAGGCTATGGCGATAAAACCAGAACATCGTTTAAAAGTTGGCGCTTGGGAATATTTACCTGAGCGCGATAAGCTGGTGAAGTTTGATGCCAATGGTCAGCTATTGGAAACTGCCGAGCTGGATAATCTGTGCCAGAATGTGATGAATTTTCTGATGGTGCATGCCGGCGAGTTGGTCAGTAAGGATGACTTGCTGGAAAAAGTCTGGGGGATCCGGGCGGTATCCGACGGTCGCATTACCCGGGTGATCCGGGTGCTTAGAGTGGCCCTTGGCGACGATAGCAGAACCCCGATTTATATTGAAACCGTACCTAAACGTGGTTATCGGCTGATTGCTCCGGTAGAGCGGAGTGATGTAACCGGTGTCAGCACAGAATCAGAGCAAGTCGAAGAAACCAGCCATGATGTGACGGTTGCGACAAGCAAACCTGCAGGTCACTGGCAACGCCGTACTCTGTTATCGTTACTGGTACTGATGCCCATAGTGCTGGCTGGTTATTTTTGGCTGGCAACCAACTCGGTCGAGGATGATTTCAGCGCAATACCACTGTGGCGCTATGAGCCGGTCACTTTTTTGGATGGTATTGAGTTTTATCACAGCATTTCACCGGATGAAGAATTGTTGGTATTTAGTTATGCCAGTAGCCCCAGCGATTCGGTGGTTCGGCTTAAGCTGCAAAACCTGAGAACACATCAGGTGGTGGCATTAACCGATGCACCCTACAGCAGCTTTGGTGCAGCCTGGAGTCCTGATGCTACTCAGTTGGCTTATCAGCGGACTATCTCTGGAAGCTTGTGTGAAATTCGCATACTTACCTTGAATGCAGCAAGGGATCAGGTAATTTCTGATGAGCTGTTAACCAACTGTGGTGCTCTGTCAATCTCGGCCCGCCTTAGCTGGTCACCGGACGGGCGATTCTTGGTTTACCCTTCCAGAGAAGAAGGTCAAAGCCAGATGGCCTTGATGTTGTATCCGTTAGCCGGAGGTCAACCCCAGATGCTCACGGCGCCACCTGCTACAGGGTTTGGTGATTATGCGGTGCGCTTTTCTCGGGATGGTAATAACTTGGCATTTTTGCGTGACAGTGCCAGCACGGTACAGATCTGGTTGATGGACTTAAACAACCGTTCATCTCGGATGCTGAGGCAATTAAGTGATACATCCCCTGGCAATATTGACTGGAGTTTAGACAGTTCAGAGATCCTTTACCCTGCTGGACGGTCCCGGTTGGCTGCAGTGAATGTTTTTACCAATGAACAGAGACTGGTCGCTTATACGGATCTTAATGCCAGTGAAATCCAGATAAGTCCAAGCGGGCGAATTCTGGCGTCTGTTGGTGCTTTTTCTCAGCTCAATATTTTGCAAATCCCAAATGCTATAGAAAATAGCAGCAGTGAGCGTGGTCAGCAGGTCTTTAGTTCAAACAGGAATGAGGCCTTCGCAGTGGCTAGCCCGGTGCCTAATGGTCCTATTGCTGTTGTATCCCGGCGCTCTGGCTTGCCACAAGTTTGGTTGTTCTACCCCAATGGTAAACAACAGCAACTGACTGACTTTCAGGAAAACGAACGGGTAAGCCGTTTGGTTTTTTCCCCTGATGGGCGCCGCCTCTTGGCTTTAGTAAGCCAGGAGCTCTGGTTGTTTGAAGAGGGTGTTAAACCGCAGAGGATTGTTGGTGCAGCAAGCCGGCAGAACATTGCAAACCCCAGCTGGAGTTCTGATGGCTCGACCATCTATTATGCCAAGGTTAATCAGGGCAGCTGGCAGGTTATGTCTGTCGCTGTGGACGCACCATCTGAGGTACACTTGTTTAATGCACAAATGGAGTTTTATCTGGAAAGTCCAGATGGTCGCTATCGTTTCTGGCGAAATAGTTTTGATCGTTGGTACTACTTGGAGAGGTTGGAGGCTGACGGTAGCTTGATCAAAGAACAGATCATGTTGCCCAAAATTCCTTTGCATTTTGAGCTGGCAACAACGGGACTCTATTACTCGGCTTATCAGAGAGACAACCATTACCAGCTGTATTATTTTGACTTCAGCAATCAAAAGGTGCGTGTTGCAACCGACTTAGACTCGGTATCCTCAAGCCATTTTAGTCTTAGCTCAGACCGCAACTACTTTTTTCTACCTTCTATGGGCCGTGGAGACATGGATATTGCCGAAATTTCTTTACAACAACAAAATTTATAATTTTTTTATATGATTTTCATCGAGTTATTTTAGTTTTTAGTGTGTAAGTTTTTTTCAACAACACACAATACCTGCGAAAGGTAAGGATCAACCGATGAAAATTTTGACTATTACTTTAGCCGCTGCAGCTGTTACTCTAACTTTAGGTTGGGGTGGAGTTAATACCAACTCAACAGAGCTAAATCACGGAGCTGAACAGTTATTAGCCTGCCATTGGTTCCCTATCTGTAGAGATCCTGACTTTAAGAACGAAAATCACGATTCACTGGATGACGCATTGCAATCCAAAGATGGGTTTGAGTTGAAAGAAGCATATGCATGTCATTGGTTCCCTATTTGCCGAGACCCGGATATGCCATTCCTGAGTAGCGACGAGCAGAGCGAAGCCGCTGTTGCATAACTCTGTAACAATTACATACCTGAAATTTCGCTGTTTTCCGTTATAATCCGTCCATGCCTCGTGTAAGGACGGATTGCTTTGTCTAAGCTGGAACCCCTGGTTCAATTTGGCCCCTGGTGCTATCGCGCATCGGTTGGCAAGCTCTGGTTAGCAGTTGCGAATGAATCCACTGCCACTACGCTGGAACCCCGGCTGCAGAAGCTATTGAACTATTTTCTGCTGCACTCCAATCAGCTGCTGTCCAAAAATCAGCTGATCGAAGATGTGTGGCCGGCAGGCGAGGGTACAGATGGCGCGGTGATGCGTGCTGTCGGCGCCTTGCGTAAACTCTTGCAGGACAACACGCAAGCACCTGTTTTTATTGCTACCATTCCAAAAAAAGGCTATTGCTGGTTGGCCGAACTGGTGCCGCTCACCAGCCCTAAAGCAGAGGTCTTGACCCAGCAACATCCGCTGCCTGCTAAAAGCGAACCTTTAGGGCAAGCTGTGGCCAGGCAGTCCAATCGTCAGTTTATTCTGTTGGCAGTGATTTCTTTGCTGCTTAGCTGCGGCATTCTCGCGTATGGCTTAACCCATCTGACGCTCGGTAGCCATCAACCTGCTCTTACCCGCATTGAACCCGTCAGTGCACTGAATGGCCGCGAACAATTACCGGTTTGGGATCCAACACTGCGAAGCTTGTTGTATCAGCATCAGGCCAGCGGTCAGAGTGGCTGGCAATGGGTGCTTCAATCGGAACAGCAAACAACAGCAATCTATGCACCCAGCATGTTTCAAGCACTTGGCAAGCCGGCATGGCTCGGAGCGGCTATTTATTTCAATGCCGTTGATCAGCAGGGTTGTGGTGTCTATCAACAAACCGTGGTGCCAGTTTTTTCAACGCCGGAACGGCTTGCCGGTTGTGAGAAGTGGCTCCGGGCTGGTCTGGTTCAGTTCAACCATCAGCTGTATTGGTTGGATCAGCTGCCAGGTCAGCAGGCCCGCTTTCAGTTATGGCGCAGCAAGCACCCGGAAACAGATTTTGTTCCCGAGCCGTTGCTAACGACACCAATACCGGCATTGGACATTCACCGGTTACTGGTGCATGACCAGGCATTGTACCTGCTGGCCCAGGTTAGTTTTAGCCAGACTCAGTTAATTCGAATTCAGCCGGAAGATGGCAGCTGGCAAGTGGTACGGCGCTTCCCACAGCAGCTGACAGAGCTGGCTGAGTTGCATGGGCTGCTTTGGTTAGGCCAGCCACAGCAAGCGCATAAGCGCTTAACTGCAGCGGGTAAAACACGGGACTCGCTGGGGCCCTTATCTGCTGATCTGACCGATTTAATGGTTGCTGATCAGCAGATCCTTGCTGTGGCCGGGGCCGAGCCAATCAGCGACCTGTGGTCGCTGCAGCTGTCTGACACTGAACCATTCTGGCAGCGCTGGTTTGCGTCCAATCGCAGTGAGCGGTTGGCGGCACTGACAGAGCAGCAGATCGCTTTTGTCTCAAATCGCTCTGGACATGGTCAAATCTGGCTGGCCTGGCGCGATCAACTGCGCCAGTTGACAAACTTGAACGCTGAGCAGCAAATCCAGCAATTGCTTTGGTACCGGCAGCAACTGTTGGTGTTACTGAACAGTGAGTTGTTTCAGGTTGATCTGGGTACGGGGCAGCTGCACTCTTTGTTGCCACAGGGCAGCGCCATCAGCCGGGTGGAAGTATGCCGCCAACAATTGTATTGGACGGCATTTGACCAGGCTGCTGGCTGGCGCTTGTTTCGCATGGCTGCCAACAGTGTGGAGCTATTACTGGATGATGTGCTGGATGTTCGCTGCGCTCCTGAGGGATTGCTGCTCAGGCGTGAGCAGTCCAGCCAATTGCAACTATGGTATCCACAGGGGGCTATGACGGAGCTTAGCATCAGCGACTCTCTACCGACCCTCAGCCAGCAGAGTTTGTGGCTTAGCAACGATAGAGGCATTGCCTGGCTGGATCTGCCCAGTGCTTCTTTAATGGTACGAAGCTGGCAGGGAGAACTACAGCAGATAGCACTACCTGCTGGCCATACACCGGTGGCTATCTACAGTGATCGCAGTGGCCAGCATTGGTTGTTGCAATTAAACCGGCAGCAAGACAGCGATATTGTCCGCTTGCTGCCAGAGCGAGCGCCTTAGCTCGCTGCCAGTTTAGCAAAACTGCGATCGGCTGCGGCTATGGTCGCGGCCAGATCGGCCTCGCTGTGCGCCAGTGACAAAAAGCCTGCCTCATAGGCAGATGGTGCCAGGTAAACACCTTCGTTCAGCATCAGATGAAAGAACTGCTTGAACGCTTCGATATCGCACTGGGTGGCCTGCGCGAAATTGCTGATGGCTTGCTCTTTGGTAAAAAACAGGCCAAACATACCGCCGACCTGGGTGGTCGCCAAGGGCACGCCATGCTTGTCGGCGGCGGCCTTGATACCCTCGATCAACTGGCTGGTTTTCTCCGTCAACGCTTCATACACTCCAGGCTGGCGGATGGCGTTAAGGGCAGCCAAACCGGCAGCCATGGCGAGCGGGTTACCCGATAAAGTACCTGCCTGATACACCGGCCCGGTTGGCGCGATGTGTTGCATAATGGCGCGCTTGCCGCCAAAGGCACCTACCGGCATGCCGCCACCGATGATTTTACCTAAAGTAGTTAAATCCGGTTGCACGTCATACACCGCCTGGGCTCCGCCTAAAGCAACCCGGAAGCCCGTCATGACTTCATCAAAAATCAGCACACTGCCGTATTGATCGCACAGCGCTCTTAAGCCTTCTAAAAAGCCAGGTGCTGGTGGAATGCAGTTCATATTGCCAGCCACCGGTTCGACGATGATGCAGGCGATGTCTTGTCCACGCTCGGCAAAAATGGCTTCAAGCTGCTGTAAATTATTAAACTCAGCGGTGAGGGTGTATTTGGCAAAGTCGGCCGGTACGCCCGGTGAGTTGGGTACCCCCAGCGTCAGGGCGCCAGAGCCGGCTTTGACCAGCAAGGAGTCGGCATGGCCGTGGTAGCAGCCTTCAAACTTTAAAATAGTATCGCGGCCGGTGTAGCCGCGTGCCAGCCGGATGGCGCTCATGGTGGCTTCGGTACCAGAGCTGACAAAGCGGACCATCTCCATGCTGGGCACTAACTGACTGACCAGCTCGGCCATTTCGACTTCTGCCGGGCAGGGTGCGCCAAAGCTTAAACCATGTTCTGCAGCCTGCTGCACCGCCTGGCGAATAGCCGGATGATTGTGGCCCAGCAACATCGGGCCCCAGGAGCCAATGTAATCGATGTAGCGCTTGCCATCGACATCAAAAATATAAGGACCATCGGCTTTTTCAATAAATACCGGGGTGCCGCCCACACTTTTAAAAGCCCGTACCGGTGAGTTCACACCGCCGGGAATGGTGTGTTGGGCGCGTTCAAACAGTTGTTTCGATGTGTTCATGCTGGGTCCTTACAGATTAAAGCGGAGAAAGGGATGATTTGTTGCTGTACCAGGGCACATCGCACTCGTACCTGGTCACCAGATGTTCAACCCCAAGCGTTAAGGCAAAAAGCGCCATCCGGATCACCACGCCATTATCGGCCTGGCGGAAAATGGCCAGATTCGGATTCAGGTTCAGATCGTTATCAAGCTCATTGGCATCCAGCCGAGAGTCGCGTGGCAGCGGATGCATAATGACGGTGTTGGATTTGCAATGTTTGGTGTAAATATCCTGATTGAGCCGGAACTTGCCGCGATAAAGGTTGGCTTCGTCTTTGCTGGCAAAGCGTTCTTCCTGTACCCGGGTCTGGTAGACAATATCGGCGGCTAGCTTGCCTTCCAGTGCATCGCTGAACTCAATGCTGTGACCGGCGTTTTCGATGGCACTGACCACGCTATCAGGCATCGCCAGCTCGGTCGGGGAAATCAGGGTAAAACGAATGTTTTTGTACAGGCATAATAGTTTGGCCAGTGAGTGCACCGTGCGGCCAAATTTGAGATCACCTACCATCGCAATGTGCATGCCATCGATACTTTGGCCGCTGGCGGCCAGTTCTTTTTCAATGGTAAAGAGGTCGAGCAGTGCCTGGGTTGGGTGCTCATTGGCGCCATCGCCACCATTTAACACCGGCACCCGGCTGCCTTCGGCAAATTCAGCCACTGAGCCAGACTGAGGGTGACGCATCGCAATCACATCACTGTAGCTGCTGAGCACCCGGGCGGTATCATACAGTGACTCGCCTTTGGCCAGCGCTGAGCTTTCCATGCCGGTGGTTTCACGCACTTCGCCCCCCAGCAAATTAAAAGCACAGCCAAAACTGACCCGGGTCCGGGTGCTGGGTTCAAAAAATAAATTGCCCAAAATAGCACCGTCCAGCACCTTGGTACGCTTTTGCCGGCTGGCATAGGGCTCCATGCTGCGGGCTACCTGAAACACCTGTTGAATGCGATCGCGGTCAAACTGACTGACGGAAAGAATATGCTGGCCTTTGAAGCTCATATGCTGTTGCCTGTGACTTGACGGGTTGACGGGTGACTGCGGCGATGCAGGTTAGCCGGACAGTCTGCTGCTGGCTGCAGATTATACGTCATAGCATGGGTGAAAGGCGAATTGAGTTAATACGGCTTTCGCATACCGGGTTTGAGTTTTACTGAGTTTGCCCATAGTATAAATTGTGATTTGTTTTTTATTTCAAACAGTAAAGCGTAACCTTTGGCTTTAAGGACAGCAATGCAACCTATCTCTTCTCCGTCAGTCAGTCGCCTGCAACGCCTGTTGTGCCGTGCCGTACTCTATGGCTTGCTGTGGGGACTGCTCAGCAGCGGTGAAGGCTGGTGGTTTTTTGCCATGATACTTCCATTGCTGCTCTGGTTATCGGAGCGCTGGCCCGCCCCTTTACTCCGGTTAGGCTGGCGTCACCTGCCAGCTTTTATCGGCTATTTTCTGGTGGAAATGTGGCGGGGAGGCTTTGATGTCGCCTGGCGTGCGCTGCAACCTGTCCCTGCGATTGCACCAAACTGGCAGCGTTACCCTGTCCGGCTGCAACAAACAAGTTCCCAGCGGATGCTGGCATGCCTAATTAGTTTATTGCCCGGAACCACCGTCTGCCGCAGTTGTTTGTCCGATGAGCCGGGCGTTGAGGCTGCCTGGCTGGAACTGCATCTGTTAACGGACAGCAGCGACTGGCAAAAGAGTGTCGCCAGGTTGGAACAACGGTTAAGCCAGTTGCTGGCTGCGGAGCGACCACTATGTTGATGGCAATGGCCGCTGCGATCTTACTGACAGTGCTACTGGGACTGTGGCGGGTCTGGCGTGGACCGGATCTGGTCAATCGTCTGCTGGCCATTCAGTTGCTGGGTAGCGGTGGGGTGGCCATTTTACTGTTGTTATCTCAGGCGTTGGCACAGCCTGCCTTGCTGGAGGTAGCTTTGATCATTGCGTTACTGGCTGCTGTGGTGCCTGCAGCTTTTGTGCAGCGGTTAAAGCAGGAGCAGCGCAAATGATGGCCTGGCTGGGTGGTGTGCTGCTGATCCTGGGCCTGCTGTTTTTTTTAGCTGGTAGCCTTGGGGTACTGCGTTTCCCGGACGTATTCAGCCGGCTGCATGCGGTGACGAAGGCCGACACGCTGGGGCTTGGTTTTATCGTGCTGGGTCTTGGTGTGCTGCAGCCAGATTGGCAACGATTTATACTGATGCTGCTGATCTGGGGGCTGGTGATGCTATCGGGCACCATTTCCTGTCAGTTGCTTGGCCAGTATGGCCGTGACCAGCAAGCGGACCAAGAGGAGTCGGCAGAATGAGCGGTGACTTCTGGTTCGATGCTTTGCTTGGTGTGTTGCTGCTGGTGTTGGCGCTGGCAACGATACAGGCCCGGCAGGTGGCCGCTGCGGTAATGCTTTATGTGGTGTTTGGTTTGATGCTGGCTCTGGCCTGGGCCCGATTGGGAGCCGCCGATTTGGCGCTGGCAGAAGCGGCCATAGGGGCCGGCCTGACCGGTGCTTTGTTGTTTTCAGCCTTAGCGAGGCAGCCAAAAGCAATCACACCGCCGGTACGCGCTAGTAGGGTAGAACGACTCCCTGCTTTGATGCTGTGCATAGCGATGAGCACAGTACTTGGCTGGACCCTGTGGCAACTGCCGCTGCAACCAGCGCACAGTCAGTTGCCGGCAGCGTTGGAGCAGTTGGGTAGCAGTGGTACCGAACATCTGGTTACGGCGGTGCTGCTGAACTTTCGGGCCTGGGATACCTTACTGGAGTTGCTGGTGTTGCTGTTGGCATTGCTTGGCACCCGTTTGGTGGCAGCGCCAGAGCCGGCCGCTTTACAGCACTGGCCTTTGGCCAGACAGTGGAGTATACGCCTGTTGCCGGTGTTGGTGCTGGTGGCTTTTTTTGTACTCTGGCGTGGCGCCACGGCGCCGGGTGGCGCTTTTCAGGCCGGTGCTTTACTGGCAGCTGCGTTGGTAGTGCTGCGGCTGAATGGTCAACTGCCGGCGCTTCGTTTCGATATGTGGTGGGTGCGGGCCTTGATTTTAGCTGGTGTACTGGCGTTTTTGCTGGCTGGCTTGCTCAGTGTGTGGCTGAATTGGCAGCCGGAGCAAGCATTGCAGTGGCTGCGCTGGCCACTGCCACTCGCCAAAGGACTGATTCTGTTGATCGAGCTTTGTGCCACCCTGGCAATCGGCCTGACTCTGACCTTGTTGGTGGTCGGTGAACGGAAGGAGTTGAGTGCATGAGTCTGGTGCATTGGTATTTGCTGATAGCCGCGGCTTTATGGGGCATTGGTTGCTACGGTCTGATCCTGGGTCCTGAACTGATACGGCGGGTCATTGCGCTGAACCTGATGGGCGCAGCCGTTTTCTTAGTGATGGTGACGCTGGCTGCCCGCACCGAACCAGCCGATGGCGTCTTGCATGCACTGGTTCTGACTGGCCTGGTGGTGGCTGTAAGTGCCACTGCTTTTGCTTTGGCCCTGGTGGCCCGAACGTTGTCGGAGTCGGCATGAATTATGCTCTGGCGGCAGTATTGGTGCCACTGTTCGCTGCTGTACTGGCCTTGTGCTGGCGCCGTCAGGCCGCCTGGCTGGTATGGCTGAGTACTTTGTTCAGCCTGCTGCTGGCGTTGGCGGCTTTGTGGCAGGTGGTGACTGCTGGGCCCGCTACTATGCAGTTGGGAGGCTGGCAGACTGGCCTTGCCATTCGCTGGCAACTCAACGAGCTCTCCGCTTTGTTGCTGCTGATGACGGCGCTGATCCATAGCCTGGTCACCAGTTACAGTTTGAGCCAGTGGCGCGATGCTGGCTTATCGTCAGATTTCTGGCCGTTATCGGCCTTGTTGCAGGCGGCGTTATCGTCCTTGTTCTTGTCGGTTGATTTGTTTAACTGGTATGTCACACTGGAGTTGCTTGGTCTGGCAGCTGTGGCTCTGGTGTTACTCAGTGGCAAAAAGGCGTTGCAAGCCGCCATGCGCTATCTGATGTTGTCGCTGGCTGCCTCCTTGTGCTATTTGCTGGGTGTCGCACTGCTCTATGGTCACTATGGCTGGCTGGATGTACCGCAACTTGCCGTTGCTGTCAGCGAGCAGCCGGTCGATCACCGGCTGGCGCTCTGGTTGCTCACGGCAGGCCTGATGCTCAAAGCAGCGCTGTGGCCCCTGCATATCTGGCTGCCCGCTGCCCATGCGGCTGCACCGGCTCCGGTCAGTGCTTTGTTGTCGGCGCTGGTGGTAAAAGGGCCGCTCTTTATGCTCTATATGATCTGGAGTCAGTTGGCCGGCCCTGAGCTGGCTGTCACTGGCAGCTGGTTGTTCTTGCTTACTGGCAGTATGGCGCTGTTGGCAGGTGGTTGGTCGGCGCTTCGGACCCCTTACGCCAAGGTGATGGTGGCTTATTCGACCGTGGCCCAGTTGGGCTATGGTTTGCTGGCACTTGGCTTGATACTGCAGCTTAACGATCCGGCCTTTACCCAGGCACTCTTTCTCTTTGTACTGGCGCATGCCCTGGCCAAAACATCCACCTTCTTGGCTGTGGGGGAAATGCAGCTGCGGCTGGGTGGAAAACGGCTCAGCACCTTCCGCGGTGCCAGCCAGACCATGCCGTTGGCCATGTTTGCCGTGGCGGTGGCGGGCGGTAGCCTGATTGGCCTGCCACCAAGTGGTGGCTTTGTGGCGAAATGGCACTTGCTGCTGCCGTTATGGCACCACAGCCAATTGTGGTGGCTGTTGCCGGTGATCCTGGCCGGTACCTTACTTTCTGCAGCTTATATCTTTCGTTTGGTGGTGCTGGCCTTTAACCGCGCCAGGCCGGTAAGTCCTGATTTTGCCCCTGCCTTGTTGCCGCAGTGGTTGGCACTGTTGCCTGCCTTGCTGGTCTGGATGCTGGCTTTTGCCAGTGGAACACTGCTGAGCTGGCTGGGAGGCTGAGATGGACTGGAATAGCTGGTTGCCTGTTTTTATTGTGCTGAGCTCGTTGTTGCCAGGTTTGTTGATTTTTAGCCTGGCGGAGCATCGCTTTGCACTGCGCACCGCGCTGAACCTTGGCGGTGTCCTGCTGAAGCTGCTGCTAGTGGCCTGGATGTGGCAAGGGGTCAAAGCCGGCGAAGACTATTACTTTGAATTACCGTTTTTACCCGGTGGCCCTTTTATCCTGCATGGCGATGCGTTATCGCTGCAGTTTGTGCTCTTGTCCTCGGTGCTCTGGCTGGTGACGACCTTGTATGCCATTGGTTACCTGGAAGGCTCACCACTGCGTTCGCGTTTCTTTGGTTACTTTAGTTTGTGCGTCAGTGCTACCGTGGGATTGGCGTTGTCGGGCAATCTGATCAGTTTTGTGCTGTTTTACGAACTACTGACGTTGGCCACCTTCCCGTTGGTGGTGCATCGCGGTACGGTAGAGTCGCTTCGAGCTGGCAGGCGCTATCTGGCGTACACCATCAGTGGGGGCGTGGTGCTGATGTTAGGCGCTGCATTATTGCATAGCCTGACTGGCAGCCCGGTGTTTATGCCGGGGGGCTATTTAAGCCCTTTACTGGCTGAGCACAGTGGCTTGTTGATGCTGGCCTTTGTGTTGCTGATCACCGGGCTTGGAGTGAAAGCAGCCTTGTTGCCACTGCATGGCTGGCTGCCTGAGGCCATGGTGGCACCTGCACCGGTCAGTGCGTTATTGCATGCGGTGGCTGTGGTCAAAGCCGGTGCTTTTGGCATTGTGCGGGTGGTGTACGATGTCTTTGGCGTCGAGGTGATGCAGCAGCTGGATCTGACCTGGCCACTGGTGTTGCTGGCCTCTGCTACCATTTTGTATGGCTCCTGGCGCGCTTTGCAGCAGCAGGACCTAAAACGCCGGTTGGCCTACTCGACCGTCAGTCAGGTGTCTTATGTCACTTTGGGGGTGGCGATGCTCGGGCCGGTGGCGGCTGTGGGGGGGCTGGTGCATTTGGTGCATCAGGGCGTGATGAAAATCACGCTGTTTTTCTGTGCCGGTAACTTTGCCGAAACTTTGGGCATTCATAAAATTCGTGAGCTAAACGGCGTAGGACGGCGTATGCCGCTTAGCAGCATGGCTTTTACGCTGGGGGCCTGCGGTATGATAGGGCTGCCGGCTACAGCCGGCATGATCAGCAAATGGTATTTGGCCAGCGGGGCACTGGAGGCGGGCTATCCGCTGGTACTGTTGGTGCTGCTGACCTCCAGTGCACTCAATGCGATGTATTTTCTGCCGCTGATTTATCGCATCTGGTGTCTTCCTGCCGGCAATTTTCCCGCTCCGAAGCAGCTGTCAAAGCGTTTTGAAACGCACTGGATGCTGCTGTTGCCACCTGTGGTCACGGCACTGTTGATTGTGCTGATGGGATTGCTTGCTGGTACTGAGATTAGCCCACTCAGCTGGAGCAAATTGATTGTGGAGCGGGAGTTTAGTTATGACTGAACTGCAAGCCTTGCTATGGCCGGGAGCCGACTTTTCGGTGCCACAGGGTCCTGTTGCACTCTGGTTTGGTTTTACCTTGCTGCTTTGGCTCTGTGCCGGTCTGTATAGCCTGAGTACCATCAGCAAGCGCAAAACCCTGTACTGGAGCAGCTTTAGTCTGGCCATGGTGGGCAACTTGCTGCTGTTACTGGCGCAGGATGTGTTGGGTTTCTACCTGGGCTTTGCCCTGATGAGTCTGTCGGCTTATGGCCTGGTGATCCACAGTGGTCAAAGTGCAGCCAGGCGCGCCGGACGTCTGTACCTGCAGCTGGCTATCTTGGGTGAGTTGTTGCTGTTTGCAGCTTTGTTGCTACGAGTGGATGCTGCCGGGGGGGCCTTGGCGATAGCGGACTTAAGCTCCGCTGCATTAACACCGCTCGCTCTGTCGCTGCTGTTGCTGGGTTTTGGTTTGAAAGCCGGGTTTTTCCCGCTGCATATCTGGTTACCGCAAGCGCACCCAGCTGCACCGGCACCAGCCAGTGCGGTGTTATCCGGTGCCATGATCAAAGCCGGTTTGTTTGGGCTGTGGCAGTTTATTCCGGCTGGTGATGTGCTGTTAATGCACTGGTTGCCCTGGTTGCTGCTGCTGTGTTTTAGCTCGGCACTGCTTGGTGCCTGGCTGGCATTGCTGCATTGCAAACCCAAGGTAGTACTGGCCTATTCTTCGGTCAGTCAGATGGGTTATTTGCTATTAGCATTGGTGTTGTACTGGAGTAGCCCGGCCGATTACCAGACTCAGGCTGTCTGGTTGCTGGTGTGGTATGCCTGTCATCATGCTTTGCTCAAGTCGGCGTTATTCCTGGCTGCAGGGGCTGTGAGTAGCTACCGGTTGCAGGGCTGGCACTGGCTGGCGCTGCTATGGCCGTTAGTCAGCCTGACTGCGTTACCACTGAGCTCCGGTGCTGCGGTCAAGTATGGTTTAAAGGAAGGGCTCGGGCAGAGCAGTTTTGCGGATTGGCCGCTGCTGCCTGCCGTACTGACCTTAGGGGCGCTCAGCACGGCTTTACTGGCCTGGCATTTATTGGCGTTGTTGCGTCAGCAGCATCAGTCAGCGAACCCCAGACTGCCGGTAACTGCCAGCCTTGGCTGGCTGGTACTGGCGCTGGCTTCGCTGAGCATGCCCTGGTGGCTGTCACTGCTGCAGCCGCTCTGGTGGCAGGCGCTACAGCCTGGCGCTTTGTTCGCTGCGCTTTGGCCAGTCGTATTGGCAGCTTTGTTGTACGGGTACTGGCTAAAACAAGGCCGGCCGCTTCCAACAGGTTGGCAGGATCCACTCAGCCCGGCACTGGGCTGGTCCTTATGGTTAAAGTCCCGCTATCTAACACTAAGTAGTCGCCAGCGGGAGTGGCAGCTGCCCAAGTGGCGGCGGCAAGAGCGTCGAGTCAATCGCTGGCTCAGCCAACAGGCGTTGTTACCGCTTGGCAGCAGCACCTTGCTGGCTGTGGTGCTGCTGCTATGGTTACTGAGCTGAACAGAGCGTGTACACAACAAAGCCCTGATTTAAGGCTTAAGCACCGCCAGTAAGATGGTGGCAAACAAAATTAGCACCGGCATTTCATTAAACCAGCGGTAAAAACGACCGCTGCGGCTATTTTTATCGGCTTTAAAATCGGCCAGCAATTTAAAGCAATAGCCATGGTAGCCATAGAGTATGGCTACCAGCAGCAACTTGTAATGCAGCCAGCGGCTGGCACGAAACCAGTCCATGCCGTAAGCCTGTATCAGTAAGAGGCCAAACAACAGTGTCAGGATGGCAAAGGGCGTCACAAAAAACAGTAAGCGACGCTCCATCACTTTGAATTGCGCCTGAATATCCGGGTTGTTGGTTTCGGCATGGTAGACAAAAAGCCGCGGCAGGTAAAAGATACCGGCAAACCAGGCCACCATAAAAATCAGATGCAGTGCTTTGTAGATCAATAGTAATGTCATAGTAGGTTATTCTGTTTTACCAGTAAGCTCTGAACTTGATCCCAGCGCACCAAGCCTATCGGCTCTGGTTGCTGCTGGGTATCATCGATAACACAAACCGCCCCTTCACGGCTTGTTTCCAGCAAGTGGTGCACTTCGGCCATGGTCGCTTGCTGGCTAACCACCGGTACCGGCAGATAGTGGATAGCATCCTGCCCTGTCAGTGACAAACTGACATCGTAACTGGCCAATTGATACTGCGGTTCGTCATCGTCAGTGGTTTTGAGTAAAAGCAACTCATCGGCGGCTAAGCGATCCAGTTGTTGACGAATACTCGTTTCATCGACCTCAGTCATCAGGTGGTAACGGTGATCCAGTTGCGCAAGCACCCCCACTTTTTGCAACAGATCGGCTGCAGGAGCTACTTTATAAGGCAATTGCAGGAAATCCAACTGCATCAAAAACAGCGATTTGGTATGACAGAACTGCACCCCGGTGACATAAGCAGTCGCAATCACCAGCATGGCAGGCAAGATAATATCCGGATTGGAAGCCAGCTCCATCACAGCCACCAAAGCTGCCAGTGGGGCATGCAGGCAGGCCGCCATCAAACCAGCCATCCCAAGCACTGCATAGGTACCAGCATGATCACTGTGGCCATGCAGTAGGCCGGGAAGCAGCGCCAGCAAAGTGCCGAAGACGATACCGATCCCGAAGATTGGACCAACTACGCCGCCAGGAACGCCAAGACCAAGGGCAAAAATGGTTAAAATCATTTTACCGACAAAGAGCGCCAGTAACAGTTGCACATCGGTCGGGGCTTCCACAGCGTATTGAATGGCACCGGTTTCAGCCCCCATAGCTTGTGGGATCAGCATGCCAACAGCTGCGGTGATGGCCGCTGCCAGCAGTAAGCGTAATGGTAACGGCCAGTTTTTAAACCAGCGGATAATACGCATCATATTGGTATTAAATACAAAAGCGACCATACCAATCAGCACACCACATAGAATCAGGTAAGGGAAATGCCAGCCAGGCAGAGTGCTGATTTGCAAAATGGCCAGCTCCCGCTCCATGCCGAATACCAGCCGGGTCACCAGGGCGCCAACCACTGCGGACAGCATCACCGGAATAAAAATATGGATGCGGTATTCGCGTAGCACGACTTCCATCACAAAGATCACGGCCGCCAACGGCGTGTTAAAAGAAGCGGCAATGCCGGCAGCGATGCCACAGCCAACCAGGGTACGGATGCTGTTAAAAGGTAATTTGAGTTTCTTGCCGACATAGCTGGCTCCATAAGCGCCAAGGTGCACCGATGGGCCTTCACGTCCTACCGAGAAACCGCTCGCCAGAGCGGCGACACCACCAAAGAATTGATTGAAAGTATTACGAAAAGGCATCAGGCCGTACATAGTTTTCATGCGGTGAATAACAAATGGAATGCCCAGTCGGTAGTGCTTGTAACCGGTGAGCAGGGCAATTAACCCAACACAAAAAGCACCGGCAAAAGGCAGCAACCAGCGGATCTCCTGCGGTGCGGTGGAAAAGTCATCGAATTTATCCAGATAAAAGCTTTGCAGCGCAATAATGGCGAGTCGAAACAGAATGATCAGGATGGCAGCCAGTAAACCGCCCAGAGCACCGAGCAGACAAAGCTGCAGTGAGGTTTGCGGAAAAGCCAACTGCTTACGCAGACCAGGCAGCGATTGTTGCAACAATTGCCAGCCCTTAGACCAGAATTTCATGGCGCCCTACTAACGATGTAAAGTTTTTATAGTGTAACAGACTGGTGTCAAAGCATAAATTTTTTCCTGCTGTTGATGGGCAGGACAATACTTGAATAAAACAGTCAGGTATTAGATAATTCACGCTAGCATTTAACCTTCGGAGTATGTATGTCAGAGATTCAGGTCCCACTGGAATTTACCGATGCTGCCGCGAATAAAGTACTGGCACTGGTGACCGAAGAGGAAAACCCGGCACTGAAATTGCGCGTGTACATCACAGGTGGCGGCTGCTCCGGCTTTCAGTATGGCTTTACCTTTGATGAAAAAGTCAACGAAGGTGATTTTGTCCTGGAAAAGCAGGGGGTCAGCATGGTGGTGGATCCCATGAGCTTGCAGTACCTGATGGGCGGTACCGTGGATTACACCGAAGGTTTGCAAGGCAGTCGCTTTATTGTCAGCAACCCCAATGCAACAACAACCTGTGGTTGTGGCTCCTCGTTTTCGGTTTAAAACGCAAAAAAAATCCGTAGCGGTAACGAGTTCAGGTTACCGCTGCGTTAGCCAGATGATAGCTGCTAACAAAGCCCCGATCGCCAGATTAAAAACACCGATATAAATAAATCCTTTCTTACCCTGTTGTAAGCTAAGCCCCTGACTTTGCAAAAACCAGAACCAGGCAGCAAACATCAACAAGGGCAGTAAAAAAATCAATCGGATCATAACTGTCTACCCTTAGTTAGTTAAGTTGCTGTCATTATAGAAGAAAATATAGTTGCTGACGAATTCATTCAGCCAGCTTTTGCCATTCAATGCGGTAAAGTCCCTAACTTTGAGACATAGTTCATTCCTGTCCGACCTGTCAATAGATAACCCGTTTTTTAACGCTTGTAACTGTACGCCTGTCGCATCCTATGTTTTAATGGAGGGGTTTTCATAGCGCTCTGGCTTACCAGTGCTATGAAGGTGGGCAAAAAAATGTTAATTCCATAATAAAAGCGTCTTAAACGCTGGGAGTACATCATAAATGAAAGGTGGTAAAAGTGTTATCTCCGAGGAAAATAAACGACTTTGCATTTGGCTGAAACGCCAGCGTCAGGAAAAAGGGCATACCATGCGTAGTTTATCGGAACTACTGGGTACGCCACATTCCTTTATTGGCAAAGTAGAGAATCAGGAGCGCCGGCTGGATGTAGTGGAATTTATTCGCTACTGCCAGGCACTGGAAGTGGATCCGGCTGAAGGTTTAAGGCAAGCTCTGAATTGACAGAGCGCTTGCTGTTAAAAAGGGATACCTGGCTGGTATCCCTTTTTATTTGGCTTTTTATTGTTCCAGTAGCATTGCTCTCTAATTAAGCGGAGCTATCAGTCTGGTTTGCTGTCGCTGCCATTTGTTGCCGGAAACGCTTGCCAATCCACAGCAGCAGGCAGAGCGATGGAATCACCATCAACGCGGTAATGGTGAAAAACAAGGCCCAGTTTCCATCCAGGAAATCGACCAGCTCACCACTAAAGGATGCCAGGGTAGTCCTGCCAAGATTGCCAAGAGATGCTAACAAGGCATACTGCGTTGCAGAAAATGCCCGTCCGGTCAGGAAGGTCAAAAAGGAAACGAAAGCGACGGTTGAAAAAGCACTGGTAAAATTATCGACTAAAATGGTGGCCAGGAATAAGTTGGTATTGGGGCCAACCATGGCAATCCAAGAGAACATCAGGTTACTGGCAGCCATAGCAACACCACCAATAAACAAGCCGCGCAAGATCCCAAAGCGAATATTGATGGCGCTGCCAAGTAGGGTGAAAAGTATCATGGCAACCCAGCCGATCAGTTTAGAGTATTCGGCGATTTGCTCATTGCTAAACCCAACTTCGCGATAAAACGGAATCGACATCCGTCCAAGAAAGGCTTCACCGATTTTAAACAAGAATACAAAAAGTAAAATGGCCAGTGCTAATCCCCAGCCATTGCGACGGAAAAACTCAGCGAAAGGCTCGATGACGGTCACACTGAGCCAGACCAAATAACCCCGGATCCCTCCTTTGCCAAGTTGTTGCTGGTAACGCAGGCTGGCATCTTGTTGCAACTGTTCGCGTTCTTTCCCTGGCTCACGTATATAAAGTGTCGCCAGCATGAGCAGAAGTTGTACCCCGGCCATGCCCAGATAGACAGCAGGCCAACCAAAGGTATCGGCATTAAAAAACGCCAGGGCACCTGGTAATGAATAGCCGGTCCACCAACCGATCACCGCCATGGCTGCTGCTGGTGGCAGCCTTAGCTTTTCGCCTGCGATGATATCGATACGGTACGCATCTATGGCAACATCCTGGGTGGCTGAAGCAACAGCGATGGACAGTGCGAGTAAGGATGTCCAAAGCAGGCTGTAACCTGGGTTGGTAAACGCGATGGTTAGGGTAGCCGTCAGGATCAGACTTTGCATCAACAGGATCCAACTGCGTCGTTGGCCTAACCAACGGTAAAGCAGCGGTAATTGCACCCGATCCAGCAAAGGGGCCCAGAGAAAATTCAATGCATAGACAATAAAGATAGAACCAAAATAACCAATTGCGGCACGAGATAGGCCAGCATCTTGCAACCAGCCACTCATATTGGAACCAATCAACACCCAGGGAAAGCCTGAGGCGCAGCCCATCAGGAAAATATACAACAGACGAATATCGGAATAGCTGTCGATCGCTTGTCGCCAGCTTTGCACTTTGCTCTCGGCTTTAAATAACATGGGTCATTCTCGAAACTGCATGGCTCAGACCATAACAAAGCCTGAGGGATTCGGAAATAGTTGGCGCTAAATAATCTACATGGAAATACGTTAAGGGCGGATCCCAACACAGTCCAGTGGAATGGTACCATTACCCCGCAAATAGCTCAGACAACTTTGGATATTGTGCTGCAAGATAGGATCACTTTTCAGTTGCTGCTCCGGCCAACACTCCAGCTGATGCAGCAGATGCCAGAACACCTGTTCTTGTTCATTGCGCGGGGTTTTCAGCTGAATCCCAAATTGCGCCCACTCTTCCAACGTGTCCCAAATAAAGAGATGCAACTCGCGGTGAGGCAGCCTGCCGCGAAAATAGCGGGAGGCGTAGTAAATTAATTGCTGCGTTTTAAGTTCAATGAATTGTTCCAGCATACACCGACCTCTGTACTTGTGATGCCAGCAAAATGTGCTGCTGTTCTTGCAAGTATAGCCGGCCAGCGGATGGTTGCTGGAAAAATAGTTTTGGTGTTTAGCCCTCTGGTACCAAGCTGACACGATGCAGCACTATGGGCTCAACCGGGACATCTGGCCACCCTGTGACTTTATGTTGAGCCGTTTCCCAGTCGTTCACTTGTTGCAAAATATCCATGCCTTCCATCACCCGGCCAAAAACGGTATACCCCCAGCGGGCTCCCGGGTTCAGGCTATCATTGTCGGACAAGTTGAAGTAGAACTGACTGGTGGCGCTATGCGGATTGCTGGTGCGTGCCATGGCAATGGTACCAATTTCGTTACGCAAACCATTACCAGACTCATTAAAAATGGCATCTAGTGTCGTAATGGCCTCATAGTCTTGCTTGTAACCACCGCCTTGCAGCACAAAGTCGCTAATCAGTCGGTGGAAAACAGTCTCGTTGTAGCGCTGGGTTTTGACGTAACTTAAGAAATTATTGACGGTGATAGGAGCCCTGCTGCGATCCAGCTCTACCGTGATGTCACCCAAGGAGGTGTGTAAGATCACTTTCGGAAAGAGATTATCCGGCTGCAGACTTTCGCCAGCCATGAGCGCTGAGCTGAACCAGAGTAAAATGCTGGCTGCTGCGGTGATAAGAAGCTTCATGCTTGTCTCCTCAAATACTGTTGCCATTGCTGATCGCTTAAAATATCGTGCAGCACCCGCTCAGCGAGCTGATTGAGCTCGCGCTCAACCGAAGCAGGATCGACTTTAAAGGGCGCTGTATAGCTGCTGTTGCCGGCAAAGCGTTTGCGATAGTGCCCGGCTGTAGAGTGAATCGCAACTTCAATCACGACTTCAGAATGAACTTCGTGATCCAGCGGGTGTTGTCTGGCTCTGGCGATGAGCGTCAGAACATTAAACTGTACGTTGGTGGTAGCCGTAGGATCAAGCCGGGCGCCTGCTTGCTGAAATCGCTGTTGCAGCTGGGCCTGCAGTTTGCTGCGCCAATCGGGCTTATTTTGTAAATTGACCGACTGATCACCAGTCTGAATGCTTAGCATGACAGGCTTGGCTCGTTTATCCTGTAACTGCCACTTAAATCGTGTATTGTTAAGCTGTAACTGCGGCTCAGTAGCTACGGCAGGATTCACAAATAATGGCCTGTGCGGGCTGGCACAGCCTGAAAGGAGTATCACAGTTAACAGGCACAGCAGTGACAACTTCATCTTTTTCGCTCCGATTCCAAAATGACAAATTTCTGCTGACTGGCAAGGCAGCTTACTCCGCCAAACTGCCGGGTAAGCTCCTGTGCATAGGGCAGGTGACGGTTAGCAACGATGCGTAATTTTCCACCGGGCTTTAACACCCGCCAGGCATCGCGAAACATTTGCCGTGCCAGATGCGTTGTGATGGTATCCTGTTGGTGGAATGGCGGGTTGCAAAGGACCCAGTCGGTACTGCCAGTCGCTAGCTGGCTCAGACCATCGTCCTGCAAAAAAGTGCAATCAGCAAGTGACTGTGGCAGGCTTAGTTGCACACTTTGTTGGGCGGAAGCGACCGCCATAGCCGACTCATCAGTAAAGGTGACTTTGAGTTCGGGGTTTGCTGCCAGCGCAGACAAGCCGAGTACACCGTTGCCACAGCCTAAATCTACCAAAGTTTCACCGGCTTTGGTGGCAGGCAGGTGCTGTAAGAAAAAGCGAGCGCCTATATCAAGCTTCTCGCCACTAAAAACATTGGCATGATTCACCAACTGCAGGTGGCTGTCTGGCAGCGACCAGATCTTTGGCCACGAAAGCGCCAACTTTGTGCTGCCTGGTGCTGGCTGACAGTGCAGGTAACGGCACTTGCGGATGGTTAAGGAAGCGGTAGTGGGCCCAACAGTCTGATTGAACAGTTGCAGCAGGTTTTTGTGGATATCCCGTGCCCGTGCCGCGACAATGAATTGCTGGCTGCTGGTCATAAGTGGTGCCAGTTTCTGCAGTTGATAACCAAGAAAGCCATGATCCCGTGGCACCTTAAGCACTATCAAGGCGGCAGCTGGCAGTGGACTCAGGCTATTCATAAACGTTAGCTGTGTTGCTGGCAGTTGGTTTAGCTGCATGTTGGCCTGACAGGCAAGTTGGCTGACGTAAGAGTCGCTGCTATGGACTAAAGCTAGCTCGGGGTAGCGGGCAAGAAGCGCGCAGCTCAAAGCGCCAAACTGATCGTTGAGCAACAACACGGGTAAAGCGTTTCGTTCATCAACCGGTAAAGCGTCCAACTGACGAAAAGCCTCAGTCAGTAGCAACTCATCCACCAGATCCCAGGCCTGCAGATTGACAAAGTCTGTCCTGGCTGGCCAGCGCTTTAATTGCAGATGGATCCCTGCCAACGTAAAATGCGTATTCATGCAAATTCAGTTTAATAAGAATGGCGGCTATTTTGACACGTGTGGATCGGCAGCTCAAGCCAGAGTGCTGGCAGTTACCCGGTGCTGACTTACAGCTTTGGCGTGGATGGTTGCCTGTTAATGAAGCAGATGCCGGCTATCAGCAATTGCAGCAGCAGCTGACATGGCAGCAACCCAGTATCCGTTTGTTTGGCAAAGAACATCCGATCCCCAGGCGACAGGTTTGGATGGGAGACACGAATGCTCATTACCGTTATTCAGGCACTCTGTTTGCACCTGAACCCTGGCACCCATTGGTCGACCGTTGGCGGCAACAATTATCGCAGCAGCTTGAAAAGCCTTTTAATTCAGTGCTACTGAACTGGTATCGTTCCGGTTTGGATCACATGGGCTGGCATGCCGATAATGAACCTGAGCTTGGGGTGGAGCCTGGTATTGCCTCGCTTAGCCTGGGTCAGGCCAGGCGCTTTGATTTAAAGCATCGTCAGCAGCCGTGGCAACTGCAGCTGGAGCTTGGGCCAGGCGATCTGTTGCTGATGTCGGGCACTACGCAGCAGCATTGGTTGCATCGGGTTCCTAAACAGAGCCGCTTGACGGCCGGACGGCTCAATCTGACGTTTCGTTATATTGTGCCTGCTGTTTAGACCAATTTATTTTTTCACGAGCCACCAGCCGGTTAGCTGCGAACAAAACACTTGACAGCACTAAGCCACTGGCAAGTCCGGTAGAGTTAACTAGAGTAAAGCAGAGGGACCAAAAAAAGGATGAAGTCTATGTTAATCCACACGCGTATTGAGCAGAAATTACTGGATGCATTTGATCCTGTAGTGTTGGAAGTAATCAATGAAAGCCACATGCACAATGTTCCTGCTGGATCGGAGTCGCACTTTAAAGTGGTAATTGTGACCCCACAGTTTGAAGGCATGCGCTTATTGCAGCGTCACAGAGCGGTCAATGCGATTGTCGCTGAAGAGTTGGCGCAAGATATTCATGCCCTGGCTTTACACACCTACACCCCAGGCGAATGGTACGAGTACTATGCCGAAAAGCCTCCTGCATCACCGAAATGCCTGGGCGGTGACAAACTGGGCAGTGAAAAAAAAGCCCTTGTCTGAGTATCTATCCTTACCCTGGCAGCATTGTGGCCGCATCGCTGAGAGGTGAGTACATCTGGCTCAAAGGCAGCGGATGCGGCCATGCTTTACTCGCTACCCTGCTGTAAGCCTGCTAAAATCCCCTGATCCGACCAGCTTTGGCTGCTAAAGTCTTACACTAGTCGCAATTTCCTCACTGAAGAACAGGACTGAATGATGGTAATTCAACCAAAAATCCGTGGTTTTATCTGTACCAATGCCCATCCAACAGGTTGTGCTGCCCATGTAAAGCAACAAATTGACTATGTACAACAGCGCGGTGCTATCAGCAATGGCCCTAAAAATGTACTGGTGATAGGGGCATCAACGGGCTATGGCCTGGCTTCGCGGATTGCCGCAGCCTTTGGTTCTGGCGCAAAGACGCTGGGAATTTTCTTTGAAAAGGAACCAATGGCCAGTAAAACTGCTTCGGCAGGTTGGTACAACACCGCTGCGTTTGAGCAGGAGGCCAGTAAAGCCGGTCTTTGGTGTAAGCACATCAATGGTGATGCTTTCACCGATGAACTAAAAGCCAAAACCATCGAAGTGATTCAACAGGAGATGGGAAAAATTGACTTGGTGGTCTATAGTCTGGCAGCACCACGGCGCAAAGATCCGGAGTCTGGCGAAATTTACAGCTCCGTGCTCAAACCTATTGGTAAGGCTTATACCGAGAAAAATTTAAACACCAGCAAGCGGGTGATTGAAGAAGTCAGCGTGGAGCCGGCCAATGATGAGGAAATCTTCAATACGGTGAAAGTCATGGGTGGTGAAGACTGGGAGCGCTGGCTGGATCAATTGCATGCAGCCGGTGTGCTGGCTGAGAACTGCCAGACAGTGGCTTATACCTACATCGGTAAAGAGTTAACCTGGCCCATTTATGGCAAAGCCACCATTGGTAAAGCCAAAGAAGATCTGGACAGGGCCGCAGCGGCTTTAACCAGCAAGCTAGCGGATAAAAAAGGCAAAGCCTATGTGGCTTCGTTAAAAGCGGTGGTCACTCAGGCCAGTTCCGCCATTCCGATTATGCCACTCTATATCTCTTTGTTGTACCGGGTGATGAAAGCCGAAGGCAGCCATGAAGGCTGCATTGAGCAAATCGATGGTTTGTTCCGTGAAGGGCTATATGCTTCAGCCCCACAGCTTGATGAAGCAGGCCGCTTGCGTCAGGATGGTAAGGAGCTGGCTGAGCATGTGCAGGCAGAAGTGAAAGCTCTGTGGCAGCAGGTTGAAACCGATAACATTGATACGCTGACCGACTATGCCGGTTACCATCAGGATTTTCTGCAGCTGTTTGGTTTTGGTATCGAGGGTGTTGACTACGAGGCCGATGTTAACCCCGAAGTTCCTTTGCAGCAACTGCTGGATTAAGCGTTTGTACAAGCCACCCGCGGGTGGCTTTTTCGTGCCGGATTGAACCCAGCGCAGGGTGAGTACTACCAAAGTTGGCATGGCGGCTACTGGCAACAGCAAGTAAAATAGCACAATTTGCTGAAAATTTGCGCAAATTGGCTAGACTAAAATGCAACCGGTGCGACCGTGATAAATTTTCATGATCGCATGGATAGCGGCCGCGTTTGATGGTAAAATCCGCGCCTTTAATACGTGTATCCGATTTTGGAACCGCAAAGTAGGTGAAAGTTCCATCGTCATCGGGTGCGCTGCGAGGTTAGCAGCTGAAAAACTGGACCTGTTTCTTCCCAAACTAGTAGTGCAAGTACGTATGATAAAACTCAAAAAAGGCTTGGACATTCCCCTCGCGGGCAGTCCTAAACAAGAGATAACCGACGGGCCTGCTATCAAGCGCGTCGCCGTACTCGGCGAAGAGTTTCATGGTATGCGTCCGACCATGTTGGTCGAAGTTGGCGATACAGTAAAAAAAGGCCAGGGCTTGTTTGAAGACAAGAAAACCCCTGGTGTTATTTTTACTGCGCCAGCAGCTGGCAAGGTGGTTGAAATCAACCGTGGTGCTAAGCGGGTATTGCAGTCTGTCGTGATTGAAGTGCAGGGCAGTGATGCTGTGCAATTCGATAAGTACACTGCAGAGCAACTGCTTAGCCTCAGCTCAGAGCAGGTTCGCAAAAACCTGGTCGAGTCAGGTTTATGGGTGGCATTTCGTACCCGGCCATTTAGCCAGACGCCAGCCATTGACAGTACCGCCAAAGCTATTTTTGTGACCGCGATGGATACCCATCCGCTGGCTGCAGACCCGGCTGTGGTGATCAAGGCTCAGGCCAGCGCCTTTCAGCATGGCCTGACCGTGCTGCGGCATTTGACCGATGGCAAAGTCTACCTGAGTAAAAAGGCCGGAGCTGATGTGCCGTCGGTCACCGGGGTAGAGGTTGCTGAGTTTGCCGGGCCGCATCCGGCTGGCTTACCAGGTACCCATATTCACTTCCTGGAAGGTGCTTCCATCCAAAAAGTGGTATGGCACATCGGTTATCAGGACGTCATTGCGATTGGCCAGTTATTCACCAGTGGTGAATTGCCGGTGGAACGTGTGGTGTCTTTGGCCGGTCCTGTAGTGAAATCACCACGTTTGTTGAAAACTGTGTTGGGTGCTTCCGTCGAAGAACTGACCGCTGGTGAACTTGCCGATGGCGAGCACCGTATTATTTCGGGATCGGTACTGGCTGGAACCACAGCGCATGGCGTGCATGGTTATTTAGGTCGTTTCCATAATCAGCTGTCGGTATTAGCTGATGGCAGCGAGAAACACTTTTTGGGTTGGATTGCCCCTGGTAGCGAGAAGTTTTCCGTTACCCGTGCTTATTTGGGACATCTGAGCCCTAAAAAGCTGTTTAACTTGACTACCACTACCAACGGCTCGGCCCGTGCCATGGTACCGATCGGAAATTACGAGCGGGTCATGCCCCTGGATATTCTGCCCACTTTGTTGTTGCGTGATCTGTGCTCCGGTGATACCGACAGTGCCCAGGCGCTCGGCTGCCTTGAACTGGACGAAGAAGACTTGGCCTTGTGTACCTTCGTGTGCCCAGGCAAGTACGATTATGGCTCCATTCTGCGTAGCTGCCTGACGACGATCCAGAAGGAAGGCTAATCATGAGTTTAAAGCATTATTTAGAACGCATTGAACCGCAGTTTGAGAAAGGCGGTAAGTATGAAAAGTGGTACGCGCTGTACGAAGCCATCGCCACTGTCCTTTATACGCCAGGCTACGTCACTAAGAACAAGACCCATGTTCGCGATAGTATTGATTTGAAGCGAATTATGATCTTTGTATGGTTGGCTTTGTTTCCGGCTTTGTTCTTCGGCATGTTTAATGTCGGTCACCAGGCTGTTGCGGCCCTGGCGGAAGGTTTTGGTACGCCAGATACCTGGCAGGTCGGTCTCTTCCATTTGCTTGGCGGTAGTCTGACAGAAAGCTCTGGCTGGGGCATGAAAATGCTCTATGGTGCTTGCTGGTTCCTGCCGATTTACGCCACTGTCTTTGTGGTGGGTGGCTTCTGGGAAGTGCTGTTTGCTTCGGTCCGTAAGCACGAAGTCAACGAAGGCTTCTTCGTTACTTCTATCTTGTTTGCGCTGATCCTGCCCGCGACCATTCCGCTGTGGCAAGCTGCCCTGGGTATTACCTTTGGTGTGGTGGTTGCCAAAGAAGTGTTTGGTGGTACAGGGCGTAACTTCTTAAACCCTGCACTGGCGGGCCGTGCTTTCCTGTTCTTTGCTTACCCGGCAGAAATTTCCGGCGATGCAGTCTGGACAGTAGCCGATGGTTATTCAGGTGCAACCTTGCTGAGCCAGGGGCAAAATGCGACTCTGGATTACAGCGATATGCAGCTGTGGTGGGACTCCTTCCTTGGCTTTATTCCAGGCTCTGTCGGTGAAACCTCAACCCTGGCGTTGTTGATTGGTGGTTTAGCACTGATTTATTTCCGTATTGCTTCCTGGCGCATTGTGTTGGGTGTGATGGTCGGTATGGTGTTAACTGCGCTGTTATTCAATGCCATTGGTTCAGAGACCAATCACTTGTTTGCTATGCCTTGGCATTGGCACCTGGTGATCGGTGGTTTTGCGATTGGCATGTTCTTTATGGCAACAGATCCGGTTTCAGCCTCATTCACCAATGAAGGCAAATGGGCTTACGGTATTCTGATTGGCTTTATGGTGGTGATGATTCGTGTGGTGAACCCGGCTTATCCGGAAGGCATGATGCTGGCAATCCTGTTTGCGAACCTGTTCGCGCCATTATTTGATTTCTTCGTGGCTCAGGCCAATATCAAACGGAGGCTGGCACGCAATGTCTAGTAAAAACGATACCATCAGTAAAACGCTGATCGTTGTCATTTCCCTGTGTCTGGTGTGTGCCTTTGTGGTTTCCACAGCGGCCGTACAGCTGCGCCCGTTGCAGCAAGCCAATATGTTGCTGGATGCGCAGACCAATATTCTGCGCAGCGCCCGTGTGCTGGATGGTGCCGCACCGGCGGCTAAGGTGCGTGAGTTGTTCGAGCAATTTGTCGAAGAGCGCATTATTAACCTGACCACAGGTGAATTTACCGATAAAGATCCAATGCAGTTCGATTACCGTGCTTCCTGGCGCGATCCTGAGCTCAGCACTCAGCTCAGCAAGCAGCAGGATGTGGCTTCGATTCGTCGGGCCCCTCACTATGCTCCGGTTTACCTGGTGCGTGATGAGGCTGGTGAGCTGAAATCCATTGTGTTGCCAATCCATGGTTATGGTCTTTGGTCCACCATGCATGCCTTTATCGCACTGGAAACCGATGGTAACACCATCATTGGTATGAACTACTACGAGCAGGGCGAAACTCCTGGTTTGGGTGGTGAAATCGAGAATCCGCGTTGGATCGGTCAGTTTGAAGGCAAAAAGCTGTTCGATGATCAGGGCAATCTGGCTTTAAGCATCGTGCGTCCTGGTAATGCTTCTGATCCGAATCATGAAATTGATGGTTTATCCGGTGCAACCCTGACGGCAAATGGTGTGCAGAATACCTTTACCTTCTGGATGGGTGATAAAGGCTTTGGGCCTTTCCTGAGCAAGGTTCATCAAGGAGTCCTGAACAATGGCTAGTGCAAAAGAAATTAAAACCGTACTCTTTGGGCCGGTCTTTGCAAACAACCCCATTGCTTTGCAAGTACTGGGTGTGTGTTCTGCACTGGCGGTTACCACGCAAATGGCAACAGCCCTGGTTATGTGCTTCGCACTGACCTTTGTACTAACGTTGTCGAACTTGTTTATCTCCATTATTCGCAATCACATTCCTTCCAGTGTGCGGATCATTGTGCAGATGACCATCATTGCATCCTTGGTAATTATCGTTGACCAAATCCTGAAAGCCTTTGCCTATGAAGTATCCAAAGAGCTGTCGGTGTTTGTTGGCCTGATTATTACCAACTGCATCGTAATGGGTCGCGCAGAAGCTTATGCGATGAAAAGTACACCAGGGATGAGTTTCCTGGATGGCTTGGGCAATGCGATGGGTTATAGCCTGGTCTTGTTGGTCGTTGCCTTTATCCGTGAGCTGGGTGGTGCGGGTTCCGTATTTGGTGTTGAAATCCTGCCACTGGTAAGCGAAGGAGGCTGGTACCAGCCAATGGGTATGTTGTTGTTGGCGCCAAGTGCTTTCATCATCATCGCCTTCTTTATTTGGGTACTGCGGACCTTCCGTCCAGAGCAGGTTGAGCAGGCATAAGGAGCTGACAAGTGGGTTTAGAACATTATTTAGGTTTATTTGTCCGCGCCGTCTTTATTGAAAACCTGGCGTTGGCCTTCTTCCTTGGCATGTGTACTTTTTTGGCGGTGTCTAAAAAAGTCACTACCGCCTTTGGCCTTGGCGTTGCGGTAATCGTAGTGTTGGGCCTGGCTGTGCCAATCAACAACGTGGTGTACCACAACTTGCTGGCGCCTGGTGCGCTGGAGTGGGCTGGCTTTCCGGATGCTGATCTTAGCTTCCTTGGCTTTATCACCTACATTGGTGTGATTGCAGCCATGGTTCAAATCCTGGAAATGACGCTGGATAAGTTTTTCCCGGCACTGTACAACGCGCTGGGGATTTTCCTGCCCTTGATCACGGTAAACTGTGCCATCTTCGGTGGTGTTGCTTTCATGGTCGAGCGGGATTACAACTTTGCTGAAAGCGTGGTCTTTGGTTTAGGCAGTGGTGTTGGCTGGGCGCTGGCAATTACCTTGCTGGCTGCTGTGCGTGAAAAACTGAAATACGCTGATATGCCGCACGGCATGCGTGGTCTGGGCTCTACTTTCCTGATTGTAGGTTTGATGGGTCTTGGCTTTATGTCGTTCTCCGGCGTTTCATTGTAAGCAGTAGAAGGAAAACACAATGCAAGAGATTATTCTTGGCGTAGTGATGTTTACAGTGGTCGTGGTGGCCCTGGTATTCATCATTCTTGCCGCGAAATCCAAACTGGTCGCCAGCGGTGATGTAACCATCCTGATCAATGGTGACCCGGAAAAAGCCATTAAAACCAAGCCGGGCGGTAAGCTGCTGGGCGTGCTGGCCGATCAGGGTATCTTCCTGTCATCTGCTTGTGGTGGTGGTGGCTCTTGTGGTCAGTGTACGGTGCATGTGCACTCAGGTGGTGGTGAAATTCTGCCGACCGAGCTGGACCACATTACCAAGAAAGAAGCCCGCGAAGGTTGTCGCTTGTCCTGCCAGGTGGCGGTAAAAGGCGACATGGAAATTGAAGTGGAAGATGAAGTCTTTGGGATCCGTAAGTGGGATTGCGAAGTCATCTCCAACGACAACAAAGCGACCTTCATTAAAGAATTGGTGCTGCGTATTCCAGACGGTGAGTCCGTCCCTTTCCGTGCTGGTGGTTACATTCAGATTGAAGCTCCGCCACATCATGTGAAGTACAAAGACTTCGATATCCCGGAAAAATTCCGTGGAGACTGGGAGCGCTTTAACTTCTTCAGCCTGGAATCGAAAGTGGATGATGAAACCATCCGTGCTTATTCCATGGCGAACTACCCGGAAGAAGAAGGCATTATTATGCTGAACGTGCGGATTGCTACGCCGCCACCAAATAACCTGTCACTGCCTTGTGGCAAGATGTCCTCCTTTATCTGGAGCCTGAAAGAAGGCGATAAAGTGACGATTTCTGGTCCGTTTGGTGAGTTCTTTGCCAAAGAAACAGAAGCAGAGATGGTGTTCGTCGGTGGTGGTGCAGGTATGGCGCCAATGCGCTCGCATATCTTCGATCAGCTGCGTCGTCTGAAATCCAAGCGCAAGATGTCGTTCTGGTACGGTGCCCGTTCCAGCCGTGAAATGTTCTATGTGGAAGATTTCGACATGTTGGCGGCCGAGAACGATAATTTCGAGTGGCATGTGGCGCTGTCGGATCCACAACCGGAAGACAACTGGGAAGGCTACACCGGCTTTATCCACAATGTCTTGTACGAGAACTACCTGAAGAACCACAAAGCACCGGAAGATTGTGAGTTCTATATGTGTGGTCCGCCGATGATGAACAAAGCCGTGATCAACATGCTGAAAGATTTGGGTGTTGAAGACGAAAACATCATGCTTGATGACTTTGGTGGTTAATCCTTTCTTATGTTGAAAGTGTATTACAAATTCTGGCTGGCCCTAATCGGGCTGGCCATTTTCGTTTCTTGCAGCCCGGTTCCGACCGAAGAACGCATCACGCCGGAGCGTCTGCATGGTCAAACCATGGGGACTTACTATGTGGTGTCGATCTTTGCCGGTGAGCAAGAGGTTGACTACACCCAATTGCAAGCAGAGATCGATGCTGAACTGGAGTTGGTGAACCAGTTGATGTCGACCTATATTCCAGACTCGGAATTGATGCGGTTTAACCGCTGGCACAGTACCCAGCCATTTTTATTGTCTGAACCGACAGCCGCTGTCATGGCTGAGTCGATCCGGATTGGTCTGGAAACTGGTGGCTTGCTGGATGTCACCATTCGCCCGCTGGTTGAGTTATGGGGCTTTGGTGCTGAAGGCCGTATTACCAGAGCGCCCAGCAGCGAGCAATACCAGGCCATACTGCCGTTTGTCGGCATTGATAAGCTTAGCCTGGATGGACTGTGGCTGACTAAAGCGGATCCCCGGGTGTCGGTGGATTTATCCACCATAGCCAAAGGGTATGGGGTCGATCGGGTGGCTGATCTGTTGGATAGCAAAGGCTTTGCCGCCTATCTGGTTGAGGTTGGCGGCGAGATCCGTGCCCGAGGCCCTAAGCCCGATGGTACCCCCTGGCGTATTGCCATTGAAAAGCCAGATGCCGATGGCCGAGCGGTGCAGCGCATTATTGAACCCGGTGATTTGGCGCTAGCGACTTCAGGGGATTACCGCAATTATTTTGAGCAGGATGGGGTACGGTTTTCTCATATCCTGGATCCACGCACAGGTCGTCCTATTCAGGGCCGGGTAGTATCCAGCACTGTACTGCATGAGTCCTGTATGGTGGCGGATGGCTACTCTACTGCGTTGATGATTATGGAAGCCGATGAGGCGCTGGCTTTTGCCAATCGCATTGGCTTAGCTGCTATCCTTATTGTGAAAACCGATGATGGCTTTACTGAGCTGGTGAGTGACGCTTTTGAACCCTTTATGCATGCGGGAGGCATAGTACGATGATGAGTACTTTTTTACTGACTTTTGCTGTTTTGTTGTTGGTGGTGGTGGCGATGGCTGTTGGCTACTTGGTTCAGCGCAAGACCATCAGTGGCAGCTGTGGAGGTTTGGGTGCTATTGGTGTTGAAAAAGCCTGCGACTGCGACAATCCATGTGAGAAACGCCAGGCCAGAATGAAGAAAGAGCAGTTCTGGCAGGAAAATAAAATTATCTAAAGCTGTTCTGGCGTAAAGCAGAACTGCCAGCTGTGTCACTACGAAAGTGGCTTCTGGCTTGTTCTGCTTTTTGTTTTCCGAAATAATGACTTTTTTAGCCAGATGGAAGTCATTATGTCTTATCCGCATCTCCATGCCTTAGACTCGTTGCAACACGCTCTGACTGATAGCCGCTACGATGCGCTTATTGTGTTGGCCAGCGATTTTAACCATCCAGAGCTTGCTGCTCTTCACGACATCATTAATACAGCCGGACAGGTGGATCAGCGCATAGGTCAGCAACTGGCCAGCCTGCATTGTACTCGGGTGCCAGGCCAGCGTTTGATTCTAGCTCCGGTCGGTAGCCTGGACAGAGATTACGATGACGTGCGCAGCTTCGCCGATGCGGCCAAACAGGCAGTACAGCTTGCGAAGGAGATGGGAGCCAGAGCACCCCTGGTCTGGGTTGAGCCCATGAATGATCCCCTCTACCGGCAAACGGCTGCGGTAAGCTATCTGGCAATGTGTCAAGCCTTATGGCAACCCCTGGAAGGGCGCGAGGTGGTCGGTGAAGAAAAGTTGGAGCCTGTCCATAGCATAGGCTTATGCGGCGTCTCGCCGGAGCAGGCTGCAGAACTGATGGCGATTGAAGCAGGCAGACGACTGGCGCGTGATCTGGCCGGGACTGAGCCCGAGCGGATGAGTGCGCTTAATTTTGCCGCTTACTGTCAGGAAGCTTTTGCTGGCACTTCAGTACAGGTCGAGGTAATTACCGATGTGCCGACCTTGCTACGTGACTATCCCTTAATGATGGCTGTGGCCCGTAGTTCACTTGCCGTAAAAAGACATCATCCGGCGGTGATTCGGTTAACCTACAATCCAGCAGGTGCCGTGGCGCAGACGTTGCTGCTGGCAGGTAAAGGGCTGGTGTACGACACCGGTGGTGCTGATTTGAAAGTGGGTGGTAGCATGGCTGGCATGAGCCGCGATAAAGGCGGTGGGGCCGCAGTGGCTGGTTATATGCTGGCGATTGCAGGCCTAAAGCCAGAAGGTGTGAAAGTGGTAGCCGAAATCGGTGCGGTACGAAACAGCATTGGCTCGGATGCCTTTGTACCAGATGAAGTACTGACCAGCCATGCTGGTGTTCGGGTTCGGATAGGGAATACCGATGCCGAAGGGCGTTTGGTACTGGCTGATTTGTTGTCTCATCTGCGTGAGATGGCCTTGAATGAAGTGACTCCCCAGATTTATTCCATTGCGACACTTACCGGCCATGCCGCTCGTGCAGTTGGACCCTATACCGCTCTGGTTGAAAATGGCCCGTCCCGGGCATTGCAACTGGCAGCTCAGGTACAGCACAGTGGTGATATCTGGGGAGATCCTTGTGAAATATCACGCAGCCGTCGGGAGGATTTTCAATTCATTCAGGCCAAATCAGCTGCTGAAGACGTGCTTAGCTGCAACAATGCGGCATCCTCGGTAACGGTACGTGGTCATCAGTTCCCGATGGCCTTTTTGGTAGAGGCTTCTGGCTTAGCTGCACATGGTCAATATCAGGCGAAGCCTATCCCTTATTTGCACCTCGATATTGCCGGAAGTGGTGTGGATGGTGGTGACTGGATACATGGCAAACCCTCAGCCGCGCCAATCATGGCATTGTTGGCTGCTACCATAGGAAGTTAGTTGCCAGCACTTTTCAGTGCCTGACTGGTAGCACAAAGCTTGTTCTGCCAGTCAATGCTGGTTATGCTGTGGGGAGAACCTTTTTCGCTTAGGCGGCATACGATCCGGCAATGAGATTACGACAAACACTCCTGGTTTACCTGGTTCCCTTGTTGTTGCTGCCAGCTGTATTTTTTGGTGTGCTTGCTATTAAGTACAGTCAATCCTTCTACTGGCAGCAGGCAAATCAGCAAGCCAGTCAATTTTTGCATGCCCAGCAGCTGGCGATTCATACCGAGTTTCTGACCTTGAGTACGCAGCTGGCAGAGCTGTCATCCAGTCAAAGCCTGGCCAACTATTTGGCAAATCAAGGTGCCAACCAAGCGTTATTGGCGCAGGAATGGCAAGACTTTTTGCAGCGGCAGGCCAAGGTTGATTACCGCATCAAGTTACTGCAACTGAATGGTACCACAGAGCTTATGGTGCCAGCGGCTGAGCAAGGCTCAGTTCCTTTACGCTTCAGGCAGCGACACCTGGCTCGCTTGCAGAGTATGATCCGTGATGAAAGCTTTTTCTTTGCCATGGAGCCGGATAGTCAAGAGCAGCGCCTGTATCTGGCACGAAAAGTCTATCACAACAGTACTTCTGCCGCGGGGGACTCCCGTCAGTTATGGGGCTATCTGGTGCTTAGCCTCGAGCCAAGGGAACTAGGTACCATTTTGCAGCAGTCGCTGACACCTGGTAGCATTTCGCTGATAATCAGTCCGGCAGCCACCATTGCTTTTACCGATCGTCCTCAATTGATTGGCAGCACTTTTGCCCCCAGCCATTTCCGTACCATTCAGCTAAGTATGCAGCAATCTGACATGATTCCAGGGACATTGCTTGGCCAACCTATGCTACTGAAAGGTGCCGAGTTACCTGGCAGTTTTCAGCTGTTAATGGGGGTGAATCAAAGTGAGCTGATGGCTGACACCTTAAAGTTGCCTTGGGTCATCGGTGCTCTCTTGCTCTGTGTGGTCTTGCTATTGCCTTTTAGTATTTATTGGTTGCTGATACGGCACGTATTTGGCCCTATCCGCAAGCTAACCCAGGCGAAAACCGCAGTGGGCCGTGGTGATTTATCCACCTTGCTGCCGGTACAAAAGCAGGATGAGCTTGGTGATATGTTTGCTGCTTTTAATGTGATGGTTCGCCAATTGCGGGTTTACCGTGAGCGGGAACGTGCGTACAAGCAACAGCTAGAGGAAAAAGTACTGAAACGAACTCAGGATCTGGCGCGTGCGAACGATGATTTAGCGGCAGCCAACCAGGAGCTCATTGTAGCGCGAGAGACTGCAGAACAAGCCAGCCGGCTAAAAAGTGTGTTTCTGGCCAATATGAGTCATGAGATCCGTACTCCGTTAACTGCGATTATAGGTTTTAGTGAGCAAAGCGTGCAGGAGCAACAGCTGGAGCGGATGAAAGACTATCAGCTGCGTGTATTGAAAAGCAGCCAGCATTTATTGAATTTAATTAATGATATTCTGGACTTATCGAAGATTGAAGCGGATAAATTAGAGCTGCAGCATGAAGCTTGTCATTGCCTGGAAATTATCGATGATGTGTACCAACTTAGTCAGACTCAGGCCAAAGCCAAGGGACTGGATTGTGAGCTGCAATTGCGCTTTCCATTACCTGCGGTGATCATCAGCGATGAAGTGCGGTTTCGGCAGGTTCTGCTTAACCTGACCAGCAACGCGGTTAAGTTTACCCAACAGGGCAAAGTGATCATTCGCGTCGAATACGATTTGATGGAGCAGCGGCTGAAAATCTCGGTGAAAGACACCGGTATTGGTATTTCTCCGACTGAGCTATCCCGTTTGTTTCAACCCTTTGTGCAGGCCGACTCCACCGTGACACGCCATTTTGGTGGTACCGGACTTGGGCTATGTATTTCGAAAAAACTCATTCAACAGATGGGGGGCGACATCCGGGTAGACAGTGTAAAAGGAGTTGGCAGTAATTTTGAAGTGCTGCTCGATTGCAGTGGAATGAACCTTGAGCTGGTTCAATCCTATCAAGCACCCATCCAGCCTCAACCCAGCCCTCTGCAGAATGAGCAATGCCCACTCCATATACTGGTGGCTGAAGATAATCCGGATAACCAGTTACTGCTAAGCATTTTACTGCAACAGGTCAACGCCAGTTATCTGATGGTGGAAAATGGCCATCAGGCGGTAGAGCAGGCCTTAAAGGCAGATTTTGATTTGATCTTTATGGATATGCAGATGCCAGAGATGGGCGGAGAAGAAGCTACCGAGTTGATCCGCCATGCTGGGATTCAAACACCGATTATTGCTGTGACCGCCAATGTGATGAGTGAAGACATTGAACGTTATAAACGCTCCGGTTGTCAATCCGTGTTGTCAAAACCCATCGATCAACAGCAGTTTCTGAAGTTGGTCCAATCGTATCGCAGCGACAGCCGAGGCCATCATTATCAGGAGTTTGAACGGAGGCTGGCAGAGGACCCTGCCGTGTTAGCGCTGCGGGCTAATTTTCGCAGTAAGCTGCCGGAGTTGTTAGGCGTTTTGCGCCATGCTTGTATGCAGCAAGATTGGGATAAGCTGGCTTTTGAGGCGCACAGCTTAAAAGGAAGTGCTGGCAGCATGGGCTTTGCTAACCTGACGGAGCTGGCCGACGTCTTGGAACAGCAAGCCCATCAACAGGCGTTAAAAGCTTGCCAGCAGCTGTTGAACAAGATGGAGCAGATCGTCAATGAGGAGTTCACGGATGCCTGAAACGCAGCACTTTGAATTAGCTGCCCCCTTGCAGCAAGACAGTTATTTTGTGGCAGACTGGCCGTTGTGTCAGTTGCGTGTGATCAACGATCAACAGTATCCCTGGTTTTTGTTGATCCCAAGACGGCCAGGGTTAAAGGAGTTGATTGATTTAACTCCCGCGGATTATCTGCAGTACCATCAAGAAAGTTGGCAGCTTGCGGCTTGGTTGCGCCAGTGTTTTCGACCCGATAAATTAAACATTGCTGCCTTGGGCAATATGGTGCCACAATTACATATTCATCATATTGCCCGCTTCAAGCACGACAAAGCGTGGCCCGCGCCTGTTTGGGGTGTGGCAAAAATGCAGCCGTATCAGCCGGCGGCGATACAGCAGTACCTTGGTCAGTGGCGGCAAAGTCTGCCTGCATGGCCATCCTAGCCTAAATCGTTCATTGCGAGGTGTATCATGTCGGCAGAACATGCACTCATAACCATTCTGACTGAAAAGTTACGCAGCGATAGCCTGGTATTACCTACCTTACCGGAGATTGCTCTGCGGGTGCGCCGTACTGCGGACGATCCTGAGGTTAGCCTGGCGGTGATGGCAGAAACCATTAGCATGGATCCAGCCTTGGCCGCTCGTATGATTCGGGTTGCCAATAGTGCCTTTTTGGGGCGCTCGATTAAGGTCAGTACTCTGAACCAGGCGGTGACGCGCATTGGTCTCAGCCAGATTAAGACCATCGCTACCGCAATGGCGATGGAGCAGTTATTTCTCAGTCAGAATGCGCATATTCAGCAGATGATGGACAAGGCCTGGCGGGATACCGTTCAGGTCACCAGCATTGCGGTGGCTTGCCTGAGTTACTATCGGGCCCAACAAAGTAAATGCGCATTAAGTCCTGATGTGATGACATTAGCTGCTCTGTTGCATCACATTGGCTTGTTGCCGATTTTGACCGAGGCAGAGAAGCATCAGGAGGTTTTTGGCCATCCTGGCTTTATGCGTCATGCCATGGCGAAGCTGTCCCCACAGATTGGCTTGGCCATTATGAAAGCCTGGGGTTTTTCAGAGGTCTATCAGCGGGTGATTGCTGAGTGGCAGCAATCCAGGGTTTCGCCGCAGCCGGATTATACCGACTTTGTCCGGATTGCCACCATAGCACAGCGCAGTTTTCCTCAGCCAGAGCAGCAGCATGCACTTATCAGCCAGTACATTGAGCTTGGCTTGCTACCGGATGTCGATTTTATGCAAGAGCCTGCCATTGCTGCTGTGTATCAGGATGTACGGGCTCTTTTTGCCTAAACGCTCTGGTTGGGTTTATTCCACTTCAATCACGGCCTGAGCAACCTGGTCAAGTGCCATGCTCAGGGTCGATGCCATGAGCAGGGAGTCGGCGGCCAACCGAGCCTCTGCATCTTCCCAGCCTAGCTCATCATTTTTGCTGCTGATGCTGTCGTGGTAACGAATACTTTTCAAGCTACCATCATCACAAACTTTCAGGCTTAGGCCCTCTTCTTGCTGCAGTTCCAATCGTGTGACCTGCTTATCCTGTAAATGACTTTGTACTTCATCAGTGGTCAGCAAATGGTTGCTAAAGCGAACTTTGGCACCTTCTTCATCCGGTGCTTTGAGCTCTACTTCATGGCCAAGCTGAAAGGATGCGGGTAGCTGCTTGGACTGCAGCCAAAATTGCAGGCAGTTGCTCAGGCGGTACGGATCCAACCAGGGCAAAGCAGGCAACGAACCTATGGCTTTGCGTAGTAAGGCCAGCACCTCTTCAGCCCGGCTACTGCTGCTGGTGTGGATCATAATGCGGTGCTTGCTCTGGTCATAGCAGGCTAATACCAACTGGGTTTTACTAAAAGCGCGGGGTAACAGCTCGAATGTGACCTCTTCTTTGATGCTGTCTTTTTCTTTACGGCTTAGTGCCCGGCCTTTTTCAGCCTCTAAAGCTTGCAGGCGGGGCTGCATCTCATCTTGCACCACGGCCGCAGGCAGCAATTTCTCTTGCCGTTTGACAGCGAAAAACAGGTACTGCTGGTTCTGGTAACAATAACTTTGGGCAGACTCAAACGGAAAGCTAAACCCCAGGCTGCTTTGTTGCTGACCGGTACAGGGCGTAAAACGAAATTCGGCCAGTGCTTGTTCCAGCGAGCTCTGGTCGAGCGAGAGCGGGGAACTTAACTGATAAACACGACTATTTTTAAACCACATAATTCACTCAGTTGCGCTGAAAAGCGGCCAGTATAGCGCGTTCAGCCGCAGGTTCAATGGCAACGGCTGTTTCAGTAGAAGCGTTAACCGGTAAGCTTTTTTGGAAAGCGAATGTGGTAGTGCAAGCCTTTGCCTGGCTCGCTGTTCACTTCGATACTGCCTTTGAGGGTTTGACGAACAAGGTTGTAGGTAATGTGTGTGCCAAGGCCGCTGCCACCCGCTTCCCGTTTGGTGGTAAAGAACGGGTGAAACAGCTTTTCCAACTGCTCCGTATTTAATCCTTTGCCATCGTCGCTGTAACGAATATCAATGTCGTCACCATCCTCCAGTACAGTAATGCGAATGAGCCCTTGCTCTTTGTCTTCAAAACCATGGATCAGAGAATTCATCAGTAGGTTGGTAAATATTTGCGAGATAGCACCAGCCGGGCAGGTCAGTTGTAGATCCGTCGGGCAATTCACATCGACCTGATGTTTCGTTTTCTTAAAATGCGGATGCAAGGAGCGAATGACTTCCTGCAGATAGCTATCCAACCGGATGGTTCGAATGGCCTCACTGGTTTGATCGACAGCAATCTGTTTAAAGCTGGCAATCAGATCGGAGGCTCTGTTTAGGTTAGACTCGAGCAAGGCTGTTGTTTCCCCGGCTTCAGCGATGAATTGCTCCAGATTTTTGGGTGACAGCGTTTTTTCTTGATAAGCTTTTTGCAGTGTATGAATTTTTTCTGATAAGAAACTGGTGGCGGTTACCCCAATCCCGACTGGGGTATTTACTTCATGGGTGATACCGGCGACCAGACCGCCAAGGGCCGCCATTTTTTCCGATTGAACCAGACGATCCTGAGTTTGTTTTAAATCATCCACCAGATTTTCCAGCTCTGTCTGCTTGTTGCGCAGTGCATGCTCGATATGACGACGGCGCTCAATTTCTTCTTTCAGGCTCTGCTGTTTCACTTCCAGTTGTTGCTTTTGCTGCTGCAAATCCATCATGGCCTGACTTAACCCCGAGGTTTTACGGGCAACTTCCTGCTCCAGCACCAGGTTGTGTTGATCCAGCTTTTCATTGCTTACCAGCAATTCTTTTTGAGTACTTTCCAGTTCAGCTTTGTAATCCTGTACCCGGCGGATTAACCGGTTAAACGCTGTGGTCATCACACTGAGCTCAATACTGCTTTGTGCCTGACTGGTCTCTATCCGGGTTCCTTCCAAATGATCCAGTTCCAAATCTTCAATTTGTTGGGTCAATTCGCCAAGCGGCTCGGTCAGGTAACGGCGAAACGCAAACAAAAACAAAATGATTAAGAAGGTCGTTTTTAGCATGGCATTGCCAATCAGAAAGAAAATACCAACTTTGATTCGATCAATGACAATAGCGCGACTTGAGAACAAGGTGACATCACCAACCTGTGTCGCCCGGCCGGAAAACTCAAAAATCAGTGGAAACGTATAGCCAAACAGGCCCGATTGCTGCTCCGCCAGCTGAATACCTTCACGGACCAGTTCACTGCCATGGCGTTGGCTGATGTCAACGTGACGGCCTAGTTGCGTGATCACTGTTCCGCTGTCATCCCGTACAATGATGCCTTCTACCGCTGGAATGGCCAGTAAGCCATCTGCAATCACCAGTGCTTGCTGGGTGTTCAGCTCCCAGATTGCCCTGGTCAGGCTACCGGAAAAAGTTTGTTGTAAGGTCGCCAGTTCACTGTTGATGTACCGCTTGGTATTGAAGTATTCAGCACCGATCTGAGCCAGAGTGACCACAAAGGTCAGGATAAAATACACCGATAATACTTTGGTCAGCAGGGTTCTGGATAAACTTCTTTGCTGCATAGATGGTCCTTTGAAAACAGCACAGTATCTATTATTGTCAGGCTTATTGGGATGGCAGGCATCAGTATAGCGCCCACCTATGACTATAGCCTAATTTTCAGATGAATGGCCTGAGCTACCATAAGCGCTGAGTGGCTTATTATGGCAACTCATACCATTTTATAGTCCCAAAGTAGCAGAGTTTGTGCCGACTTGCATTGTATTTGGCTTCTGGTTATAGTCGATGCGATACTGCGGATAACACCAAGAAATTAAAAATAAAATCATTCTTCACGAGCGTAGAGAACCGTAGCGATGAGCTTAACTGCTTTGATTTGTGACGATTCGGTACTGGCACGTAAGCAAGTTAAGAAAAGCTTGCCCGAGAGTTTTGCCGCCGAGATTCTTACTGCATCCAATGGACTGGAAGCTTTGGATATTCTGAGCTCGCAAGAGGTTGGGGTAGTTTTTCTTGATCTGACTATGCCAGAGTTGGATGGCATTGGTGTGTTAGAGGCCATTAAAGCACGGCAATTAAAGTGTGTTGTGATTGTCATTTCGGCGGATATTCAGCCAGAAATGCAAAAGCGGGTGGCAGAGCTTGGTGCTTTGGCTTTTATTCAAAAGCCGGTCAACAGCGACAAGCTTGCACAGATTATGCACGAGTATGGGCTAATTTAATGGCCATGCTGACGACAGACCAGCAGGATGCACTGCAGGAGCTGATGAATGTATCCATGGGCCTGGCCAGTGATCAATTGGCCCGCTACTTAGATACTCTGGTGCATTTACAGGTACCAGCGATGCAAGTGGTCAGCGCTACCGACATGCCATCACAATTCCGGGAGCTCTATGCTGATAAAGAAGCGTACCTTATCAGTCAGGGGTTTATTGGTCCTGCCGGCATGCAGGGCGAGGCGATGTTGCTTTACAACCTGAGCAGTGCCAAACAACTGGCCAACATACTGGGTTATCAGCAACATGATGTCAGCGATGCAGAAATGTTGAGTGACATCAGCTCTATTCTTACCACAACTTTTTTGAACAGTTTGGCAGCGCAGTTAGACAGTACCCTGTCTTACAGCGCTCCCCGACAGCTCAGTTGCGAGAATAATCAGCTGATTGAGCGTTTGCAAGAGTTGGCCAGTCGTTGGAATGTTGCGTTGCAGGTGAATATCCAATATCAGGTGACAAACTATGCGTTTCAGTGCGATATGATTTTGTTGATCCCCGGTAGCGCTTTGCAGATTTTGCAGCAGCAGCTGGATATTATTTTGCAAGATTACTGATCATCGAAGTACAGAGCATCAACGCATTGATTTGTCATTAGACTGACAGATAGCTGCCCTAACGGACAACTGTATTCAGAGACATAGCTGGTCAACTTGCAATTTGTTAACAGAGTCGAGGAGTTCGGATGGACGCGCATTGGCTGGCGATGCCAATATTGCAGCAATTAAACAGTGGTGTATTGGTGCTCAGTACCGACTATGGCATCAGTTTTTATAACCAGTTTATTGAGCGAAGGTTGGGCGTTCCCTTGGCAGAGGTCCGGCATAAATCGTTGTTTGATGTGTTTACCGACCTACCTGAGGCCTGGCTTAAGCGCAAGCTGGATAGTGTGATCGCCTTAAATGCACCTACCTTCAGCTCGTGGGAGCAGCGGCCCTATGTCCTTAAGTTACCACACCTGCGTCCGGTGACCGGCGGCAGTGATTACATGATGCAAAACTGCAGCATGCTGCCATTGGTGCATCCTCATACCGGTGAAACCTTTATCTGTCTACTGATAGAAGATGCTACCGATGTCAGCATCTATCAACTGGAGCTGCAGCGCAATATGCAGGCCTTGCAACAGGCAAACCGTTTGGATGGCCTGACCCGGCTGTACAACCGCAGTTACTGGGAGCAGTTGCTGCACTCCGAGGTGCTGCGTGCGAAGCGCTATCATCAACCTTTGTCTCTGATTTTATTTGATTTGGATAAATTCAAGCAATTGAATGATGACTATGGTCATCTCGGTGGCGATTTCGTGCTGATTGAGTTGGCCAGCTTTATTCAGAGCCTGTTGCGTGAGTCGGATTTTCTGGGGCGCTACGGAGGGGAGGAGTTTGGCATTATTTTACCCAACACCAGTCAAAGTGGGGCAACGGAGGTTGCCGAAAGGATTTGCCGTCAGGTAGCTGCCCATCAGTTGCTGTTCAATCAGCGGATTATTCGTGCCACCATCAGTCTTGGCGTTGCTGAGTTTAATCCGCACCGACATCAGGAAGCACATGATTTGCTGCAATGTGCCGATGTTGCCTTGTATGTCTCGAAGCGTCAGGGCCGTAACCGTAGCACCAGCTATCGGGATGACTTGCAAAAAGTGTTGCAGAAGGTAAATTAAGATCACCCCTTGATTAGCTATTGACAGACGTCTATAAGTCTGTGCATTATGAAGCCTATGAAAAAATTACAGACTCTCACCACCACCATTATTATTACCACCACCCTGTCGGGGTAGGAGGTCGGTGGTGCTTTGTCGCCAGAAAACCCGTGACCTCACCCGTCACGGGTTTTTTGTTTTTACCCGGTGAGTTTCTAGCGGCACTCAGGCAACGTTGACGACTAGCCAGTGTCACTTCAGATAAAGCGGGATAAGGGCGTTAAGACCCAACAAAAACAACCAGGTAGAAAACAGACCAACAATTTGAATGATTCAGGAGTAATATATGCGAGTGCTAAAATTTGGCGGGTCTTCGCTGGCCTCGGTCGCACGCTTCCAGGATGTGGCTACCATAGTGGCAGACAGCGCACGGCATACCGAGCTTTGTCTGGTCTTGTCGGCGCCTCAGGGCGTCACCAATCTGCTGGTTGAGCTGACGGATCTTGCCTACATGGGGGCTGATTATCAGGATTTGCTGCAAAGTTTGCAGTTGCGCTATCAGCAATTGCTGGATGAAGCAGCCATGGAAACGGGGGGGGGAGCGCTTGGTTCGGTGCAAGCTTTAATGCAAGCCCAACTGGAGCTGTTAGCGCAGCGCTTGCAAGGCGTGCAGTTGTTGCGGCATTGTCCGGATCACATCAAAGCCCAGTTGCTGGGGCTGGGTGAGCAATTCAGCGTGTCTTTGATGCAGGCGTTATTGCAGGCGCAAGGTATTCAAGTGACTTTGTTATCCGCAGTGGACTGCGTGCGCAGTGAAGGCGATTATCTGAATGCCTCAGCCGATATCAAAGGCTCAGAGCTGGCTTTAAAGGCGGCTATTGCCGCGACAAAGGCTCAGGTCTATCTGTTGGCAGGTTTTGTGTCCAGCAATGCACAAGGCGAAACCTGTCTGCTGGGGCGCAATGGTTCGGATTACTCTGCTGCTATTGTTGCGGCCAGTATTCAGGCCGAAGCCTGTGAGATATGGACCGATGTCGATGGTGTCTACAGTGCGGACCCGCGTCAAGTGAAACAGACCCAGCTGATTGAACGTTTATCCTACGATGAAGCCATGGAGCTGTCTTATTTTGGTGCCAAGGTGTTGCACCCTAAAACCATAGGCCCGCTGGCACGCTATGGCATTCCCTGTTACATCAAAAATACCCTGAATCCGGCTGCTCCTGGTACCTGCATTGCCAGTCAAGGCGACGGTGAGTCGCTGGTGAAAGGCATTTCCAGCTTGCAGCATCTGGCCTTGATTACCGTGTCCGGTCCTGGCCTAAAAGGCGTGGTGGGAATGGCCAGTCGGGTCTTTGCTACCATGGCGCGGGCCAATATATCGGTCAACCTGATTACTCAGTCCTCGTCCGAGTTTAGCATCAGTTTCTGTGTGCCTCAGTTGCATCTGACTGCAGCGCAAAAGGCGCTGGAAGCCGAGTTTGAATTGGAGCTGCAAAACAACCTGCTACGGCCGTTGGATATTGCTGCGGATATGGCCATTGTGAGCCTGGTCGGTGATGGTATGCGCCAACATAAAGGCGTTGCAGCCAAGTTTTTTGCTTCACTGGCACAAGCCCGGGTCAATGTCGTGGCGATTGCACAGGATAGTAGTGAGCGCTCGATTTCTGCCGTGGTGGCGCAGTCGTCCTGCCAGGATGCGGTGAAAGTGTGTCATGAAAACTTTTTCAGTCATATTCCCAGCATCGATGTGTTTCTGGTCGGTTGTGGTGTGGTGGGTGCTGAGCTTTTGGCCCAGATCAAGCGGCAGCAGGATTTTCTACAGCAGCGCCATGTGAAACTGAAAGTGTACGGCATTGCCAACAGTCAGCACTTAGTACTGCAACCGGATGGTGTTGACTTAACCGGTTGGCAAGCCCAGCTATCGCAAAGTAAACAGCGCTTTTCGTTGCCGGCGCTCAGTCAGTTTGTGCAGGAGCAGCATCTGATTAATCCGGTGTTGGTGGACTGCACCAGCTCTGAAGCCATTGCCAGCCAGTACGCTGACTTTCTGGCAGCTGGCTTCCATGTGGTCACCCCCAACAAGAAAGCCAATACAGCCAGTATGGGGTATTATCGACAGTTACGGCAGACTGCCCAGCAGCATCGACGCCGCTTTTTGTACGAGACTACGGTCGGCGCCGGCTTGCCGGTGATTGATACCTTGCAAGGCCTGCTGCATGCCGGTGATGAGCTGTTGGCCTTTGAAGGTATTTTATCCGGCTCATTATCCTATATTTTTGGCATGCTGGAGCAGGGCCTGAGTTTGTCTGAGGTGACGTTAAAAGCCAAAGCGATGGGCTTTACCGAACCGGATCCTCGGGATGATTTATCCGGCATGGATGTAGCACGCAAGCTGCTTATTATGGCGCGGGAGTCTGGTTTGGAGCTGGAGCTGGATCAGGTATCGGTAGAGTCGGTGCTGCCGGTCGACTTCGATGCTTCCGGCTCCATCGACGACTTTTTAGCCCGGCTACCGCACGCCGATGCTGCTTTTGCCAGCCGGGTGGCAAAAGCCAAAGCAGAAGGCAAGGTGCTGCGCTACATTGGTGAAATTCGGGATGGTCATTGCAAGGTGGCGATAAAAGCCCTGGCTGAAGATCATCCGCTGGCCAAAGTGAAAGACGGTGAAAATGCACTGGCGATCCACAGCCGGTACTATCAGCCTATCCCCTTTGTGCTGCGGGGCTATGGCGCTGGTGCTGCGGTAACTTCGGCCGGGGTGTTTAGTGACATCTTACGTACGCTGTCCTGGCAGCAGGAAGTCTGAGTGGAGCCATTAGTATGACACAGTGTTACTATGCGCCGGCATCCACCGGTAATGTCAGTGTAGGCTTTGATTTGTTAGGGGCTGCTTTTGAACCAGTCAATGGGCAGAGGCTGGGGGATGTGCTGGCCATTCGTGGTGAATGCGCGAACACCAGGCTAAGTCTGAGTGGACGGTATCAGCACCAACTGCCAGCAGACACGGACGACAATCTCATTCTGCGGTGTTATCAGCTGTTTCAGCAGCGGCTTGGTAAAGCATTGCCAGGCCTGGATCTTCACCTTTACAAAGAGCTGCCGGTTGGCAGTGGGCTAGGCTCCAGTGCTTGTTCCATCGTGGTTGCCTGTTTTGCATTTAACCACTATTTTTCAGAGCCATTAAGCCAGGTGGAGCTGCTGCAGTTGATGGCTGAAGCCGAAGGAGGGGTCAGTGGCTCGGTGCATTACGACAATGTGGCACCATCCTATCTGGGTGGTTTGCAGTTGATGCTGCCAGGTAGTGAGCGTCTATGCCGGGATTTACCCTGGTTTGAGCACTGGCGGGTGGTGCTGAGTTACCCCGGTACCACCTTATCGACCAAGGCAGCCAGGGCAGCTATCCCTGCGCAGTTGCCGCTTAAAACCAGTATTGAGTTTGCTGCCGGCCTAAGTCGCTTTGTCTCGGCCTTGTATTGCCAGGATGAAGCCGAAGCTATCGCCGCTCTGAAGGATGTGGTGGCAGAACCCGCCCGGGCTTTGTTGATGCCTGAGCTGCCGGTACTGCGTCAGGCATTAATGGAGTTGGGAGTGGTTCATGTCGGTATATCCGGGGCCGGTCCTACTGTATTTGCGCTTTGCCAAACCGAGCAAGTTGCCGCAAAGGCTGCCAGCTATCTGGCTAGTCACTATGAAAAAAATCAGGATGCGATGACGCATATTTGTCGATTGGCCTCAGCTGGGGCGCGTTCAGTAAAGGATCCCATTCCATGCAGTTAGTTAATTTAAAAGTAGCCAGCGAGCAAGTGAGTTTTTTGCAGGCCGTCCGCACCGGCCTTGGCCAGCAGCAAGGGTTGTTTTTCCCCACCGAGTGGCCAAAGCTGGATTGTGATGCCTTGTTAGCGCTACCACTGGTAGAGCGCAGCACTGAAATCATGCAAGCCTTGTTTGGTGATGAGCTATCACAGGATGACATCCGGCAGATGGTACAGCAGGCTTTTACTTTTCCAGCCCCGCTGCACCCGGTCAAAGCCGATGTATTTTGTCTGGAGCTATTCCATGGCCCGACCCTGGCGTTTAAAGACTTTGGCGGGCGTTTTATGGCGCAAGCGCTGGCCAAAGCGCAGCAACAGCAAAAGGTGACTATTGTCACGGCAACGTCCGGTGATACCGGCGCCGCTGTGGCGCAAGCTTTTTACCGCCAGCCCGGCGTGCAGGTGGTGATTTTGTACCCGAAAGGAAAAATCAGCAGTCTGCAGGAAAAGCTGTTTTCGACGCTGGGTGAGAATATTACCAGCGTGGCCATCGAAGGGGATTTCGATCAGTGTCAGGCGCTGGTAAAGCAAGTGTTCGACCAGCAAGAGCTGGTGCAGCGGCTGAATATTAACTCGGCTAACTCGATCAATATCAGTCGTTTACTGGCGCAGGTCTGCTATTACTTTGAAGCTCTGGCTCAGGTACCGGCAGAGCGGCGCAAGGATGTGGTGTTTGCCGTACCCAGTGGTAACTTTGGCAATGTTACTGCCGGCCTGATTGCCAAAGCACTGGGGTTGCCATTTAAGCGGATGGTGGCTGCAACCAACATCAACGATACCGTACCTCGTTATTGGCGGGAGGGGCAGTGGTTACCAAAAGCCACTCAAGCTACCTTGTCCAACGCCATGGACATCAGCGCGCCGAACAACTGGCCACGGGTAGAAGCTTTGCTTGAGCAAGGCATTATTCAGCGGCATGAGCTTGAGGCGGTGGCGGTGGATGAAGACGATACCCAGCTCGGCATGCGACAGCTGGCAGCAGATGGTTACATCAGTGAGCCACATGCGGCAGTGGCTTATAAGGCACTAAAACGTTCGTTGCAATCGGGTGAAATCGGCATCTTCCTTGGCACCGCCCATCCAGCTAAGTTTAAAGAGCAGGTCGAGAACATTTTGGGTTGTCCCATTGCTTTACCGTCCGTGCTGGCCAAATGCCAGGCCGAGCCCAGTCTGAGCAAAGAACTGCCTGCTGACTTTGCGGCTTTGCAGCAGTTACTCAATGAGCTTGATCCCGATGCTTGAGTGGCAGGATGTAATCGGGGCTGAGAAAGAGCAGCCGTACTTTCAACAGATCATGCAGCAGGTGCAGCAAGCGCGGGCGAGCGGCCAGGTGATTTACCCGCCGGAGAAGGAGGCATTTACGGCCTTTAAGCTAACCCGCTTTGCCGATTTGAAAGTGGTGATTCTGGGGCAGGATCCTTATCATGGACCGAACCAGGCACATGGTTTGGCTTTTTCAGTGCGACCCGGGGTAGCGGTGCCACCGTCGTTACGCAATATGTACAAAGAGTTGGCACTGGAATATCCGGACTATCAGATCCCAAATCATGGCTATTTAAAAGCCTGGGCAGAGCAGGGGGTATTGTTGCTGAATACGGCGTTAACGGTGGTGGCCAATCAGGCTAACTCGCATCGTGAGCTGGGCTGGGAACAGTTTACCGATAAAGTGATAGCCGGGGTGAGTGCTCAGGCAGAACATGTGGTGTTTTTACTCTGGGGATCGCATGCGATCCGCAAAGCGAGCCTGATTAACCGTCAGCAGCATACCGTGCTGACAGCGCCACATCCTTCACCTTTATCCGCCTACCGGGGCTTTTTTGGCTGCAATCACTTTATGCAGGCCAATGAAGCACTAAAGGCGCATGGACAAACGCCTATTCAATGGCAATTGCCTTTGCAGGCAGAGCTGTAAACAGAGCGTATCAATAAAAACGCCCACATCCTGCGATGTGGGCGTTTTTATTAAAATAACTCTATGTCATCCAGTTCAGGTTCAATGGTCCAGTCCATGTCGGCCAGTTCGCGTTTTAACCGCTGCCGCTCTTTCATGGCCTCGATTTCCCGCCATTTGCGCTTCCCCGTACCACGCGCTTTGTGCGCCGGACGTTCCAACATATTCAGTAAGTCTTCGAAGCTTTCCATTCAGCTGCCTCTCTGATGTTGTTGTTATTTTCAACAAAGGTGTACCATAGACTTTATTAAAAATAAAGGTTCAGAGTGACAACATGATGACATTTTATCCTGTTTTGCTACTGGTCAGATGTCTTTGTAGGCTAGCCAGTAAGCCCGAGGTGGAGCTGTCAAACGGAGCCGGCTTGCCATTAAGCGCCTGATAAATAGGGCCTGATAGCTGTTTCCCAAGCTCTACTCCCCATTGATCAAAGGAGTTCAGCTGCCAAATTGCCCCCTGACAAAACACCTTGTGCTCATACAGCGCCAGCAAGGCTCCCAGATAGAAGGGAGACAGCTCTGGCAGCAGCAAGGTATTGCTGGGTTTGTTGCCGGGGGATGCTTTATGTGGTGCCAGCATGGCAGCGTGCTGCTCGCTCATGCCTTGTGCCAGGCACTCGGCTTTGGCTTCTGCGATGGTTTTGCCCTGCATCAGCGCTTGCGTTTGGGCAAAGCAGTGCGCTGCCAGTCTCAGATGATGATCCGTTAGGGCATGCTGGGGTTTAGCTGCCAGGATAAAATCAGCCGGAATAACCAGCTGGCTTTGATGCAGCAGTTGATGGTAAGCATGTTGACCATTGGTACCAGCATCCCCCCAAATGACGGGTGCTGTGGCGCAAGGCAGCGGTTGACCGGCATGATCCACCTGTTTGCCGTTACTTTCCATATCCAGTTGCTGTACATAAGATGGTAGCAAACGCAGATAATGGTTGTAGGGCAACAAGGCCTGGCTTTGACAGCCCATGCCATTGATGTACCAAATCCCCAGCAGCGCCAGTACCACAGGCATGTTGTTGGCTAGATCAGCCTGCAAGAAGTGCTGATCCATCGCATGGGCACCAGCCAGGAATTGCTCAAACTGCTCATTGCCAAGCTGCAGCGCCAACGGCAAGCCAATGGCCGACCAAATGGAGTAGCGGCCGCCCACCCAATCCCACATCGGCAAAATATGCTCGGGCATGATGCCAAAATCAGCCGCAGCCTGAATGTTGGAGCTGGTAGCCCAAAAATGCCGGGTAATGGCAGCCTGATCAGCCCCATGGTCGAGGAACCATTGCCGCAGGCTCAGCGCATTCTGCCGGGTTTCTTCGGTCCCGAAGGATTTGGACGCTACCACCACCAGGCTGGTTTCCGGCTTCAGGGTCTGGCAGAGATCATGCACCACAGCGCCATCAATATTGCCGGCAAAGTGGATTTTTACCGGGCTTTGATTGAACGGGTTGAGCGCCTCGCAGGCCATTTGAGGGCCCAGCAGGGAGCCGCCAATTCCCACCCAGATCAAATCGGTGATCGGTTGACCCTGATAGCCCAGATAGCTTTGTGCATGCAGTTGATTGACCAGCGCTGTCATCTGCTGGCGGCAGCTACGAATTTCGGTAGCGACTGCCTGATCATCCAAAGTGGTGAGCGCATGCTCCGGCAAGCGTAAACGCATATGGCCAACACTGCGCTGTTCGGTATGGTTGATGGCTTCACCGGCTACCATACGCGAGCGAAGTTGGCACAGCTCACTCTGCTTAGCCAGTGCCAGCAACTGCTGCCAGCGTTGTTCATTGATCAGGTTTTTGGAATAATCCAGTTCAATGCCACAGGCAGCCAGTTGATAGCGTTGGGCGCGTTCAGCATCGTCTGAAAATGCCTGACGCAGTGAAAAAGGCTCAGCAGCCAGTTGCTGCAGAGCCTGCCAGGGGGCGCTCATAATGGGATCCTTCTGCGATGGTTAGTCATAGTTGCTGCTGGAGCAGTTGCTCCAGCTTGCGCTGATCGGCGGCAAATTTACGAATACCTTCAGCCAACTTTTCGGTGGCCATGGCGTCTTCATTCAATGCCCAGCGAAAGGCGGCTTCGGTCATAGCTGCCGGCTGTGGTGATGAAGCACCTAGATCCTGTAAGTGCACGGTCAGCTCTCCCTGCTGCTGAGACAGCGCCTGCAACAGAGCTGGACTGATGGTCAGGCGATCGCAGCCGGCTAGTGCCAGTACTTCGCCAGTGTTACGAAAGCTGGCGCCCATCACGATGGTGGCGTAACCATGCTGTTTGTAATACTGATAGATATCCCGCACGGACAAAACACCAGGATCGGTCTCTGCGGTGTAGTCCTGGCCGGTGGCTGCTTTGTACCAATCCAAAATGCGGCCAACAAAAGGCGAAATCAGAAAAACGCCGGCTTCGGCACAGGCAATGGCCTGGGCTTTATGAAACAATAAGGTCAGGTTGCACTGAATGCCTTCTTGCTCCAACACTCTGGCGGCCTGAATCCCTTCCCAGGTGGAGGCGATTTTAATCAGAACGCGCTCAGGTCCAACGCCATTTTCCTGATAAAGTGCAATCAACTGACGGGCTTTAGCAATGGTCGCTTGGGTATCAAAAGATAAACGGGCATCTACTTCGGTCGAGACCCGGCCTGGCACCAGTTTGCTGATAGCCGTGCCAATATCCACCGCAAACTTATCGCAGGCCAGTTCCAGCTGCGCCTGGCTGCCCGTAGCCTTCGCTTTGGCATAATGAATAGCATCACTCAGAGTGGACTGACTGGATGCCTGTTGGCTGGCATTGAGCAACAAGGATGGGTTGGTGGTGGCATCGACTGGTTTAAACTGAGCGATGGAATCCAAATCACCGGTATCTGCAACCACGGTGGTCACGGCTTTTAGCTGATCAAGTAGCGTACTCATATTGTTTAATTACCGTCATTTAGGCCGAAAAAAACGATTTTCAGCGTTTATAATAAATTAATGTAGGAAAATTACAACATAACCGTTGCCTTTCCTGCGGTTTTGATTTGGGCGCTGCGGTAAAAGCCATTGCGCAGACCAGCCGATATTACTATAGTGCGGTTATGGGCCAGCCAGCACCGCTCATGCCGGGAAACTTATCACAGGATGTCCATGATTTTCCAAAGCAGTTTTTACCAAACAAAACGTATTCTGTTGGTCGATGATTGCGAACCCATCCGAGCATCCATTCGGGGTATGCTACAGCAGATTGGTTTCGAACACATTACCGCTGTTGCTGATGCCTCGGCTGCTTTGGAAAAAGCAGAGCTGCACAGCTTTGATTTTATTCTAGCTGACTTTCAGCTAGGTGATGGCTTAAATGGTGCTCAACTGTTTGATGCATTAAAAAAGCGTGAACTACTCAAAGCTGGCTGTTGTTTTGTCCTACTCAGTGCTGAGACGATGCGCCAGCCGGTGTTTGGTTTGTGTGAGCGGCAACCGGACTGTTACATTCAAAAACCCTTTACCTATCTGACACTTGAGAAACGACTGGCCAGGGCTATACAGCAGCGGCTGGTGGTTCGTAAAGTATTTCAGGCCTTGCCGGACGCACCAGCGGAAGCTTTGGCTGAGTGTGATCGGGTGGTCAGGGAAACGCCAGCTTATGCGCTTTATGCACTGCGTTTAAAAGGTGAGTTATTGCTACGCCATCAGCAGCCTAAGCTGGCTGCGCACTTGTATCAGCAGATATTGCAAAGCAGGGAGCTAAGCTGGGCTTTGCTAGGCCATGCCATAGCGCAGTTTCAACTTGAGGAGCTGGAAAAAGCAGGCAGCCTGCTAACGGTGTTAAGTAAAGCGGAAGAAACACGGCCTGAAGCACTGGACTGGCTCATTCGGCTGGCCTTAAGACAACAGCAGCCAGAGCAGGCATTGGCGCTGTGTCAGGATTTAGCCCGTGCGCTACCGCAATCGGTCGAAGTATTGCAGGTGCAAGCAACTCTGGCCTGCCTGAGTCAGCAGCCGGATGAGGCCATTCGTTGCTGGCAAAAAGCCAGCCAGCAGCATCGTTATAGTGTGCTCGACTCAGCACAACATTATCTAAACCCGGCGCGCATGCTGCTGTTAAAAGCCATGCAGAGCAAGTCGCTGAAGCTGAGCCCACTACTGAGTAAAGCTGAAGAGTCGTTGCAGCTGCTGCCAAAACGTTTTTTTACCGAGGCACTGCAACCTGAACTTTTGTTGGTGCAGGCCCGTATCGCATTGTTGCAAGGCAAATTGCAGCAGGCAAAGCAATGGCTGGCTAGTGCAGAGCAGAGCGATATAGCAAGCTGCTCAGTTGAAGCCAACATCGATTTAGCATGGTTAAAGTTAGCGATGGCGGATGTGAAGCAAGCTGAAGCTGTGATGGAGCGATTGCTGCACCATGCTTTTGCGGACGATTTAACCGGAGCTGTTGAGCTGGCTTACAGTCAGCACTGGCAGCAGCAGATCCCTGCTTTATGGAAAACAGCGAAAGCCTTGATGCAGCAGGGCCAGGTGAATTATCGGGAGCAGTCACTGAACCAGGCTCTCAGCCGGTTATGGCAGGCTTTTTTGTATGTACCGGGCAATAGTCAGTTAGCGTTAAGCTTATGGCAGACCCTGGCGAGCCTACCAGCCAGCCCTAAATTGCAAGCCGCTGCCGCCACGCTGTGCCAGACGCTACAACAAAGTCAGCTGGAACCGGTTAGTCAGCAACGTTTTGCTGTCCTACATCAGCAACTTTCTGCTCATTACAAGTTACCCGCGCTCACGCTGTCGTCTGCTGCATCAGGCTAGCCCAAGCGCTGAAAAAGAGGATTTCATAGAATGCTAATGGTGATTTCTCCTGCCAAAGATCTGTCGATGCAACGCCAATCACCCATCAGTGATGTTACCGAGCCGGCCATGCTGGCTGATGCCAGGCAACTGATCGATATTTGCCAACAACTAACCCCGGTAGATATCGCTAAGCTGATGAAACTAAGTGATAAGTTGGCGGGGCTCAACGCGGCACGCTTTGCCGATTGGCAGCTGCCATTTACCAAAGATAATGCCAGTCCAGCCTTATTTGCTTTTAATGGTGATGTCTATCAGGGGCTGGATGCCAGCAGTTTGACAGCCGAAGATCTGCACTATGCGCAACAGCATTTACGGATCTTAAGTGGCCTGTATGGCGTACTGCGGCCGCTTGACTTGATGCAGGCTTACCGGCTGGAAATGGGCACCCGGCTGAAAAATCCGGCCGGTGATACCTTGTATGCCTTTTGGCAGGATCGGATCAGCGAGCAGTTGAACCAACAGCTCGCTGCGCTGGACTCTGAGCTGCTATTAAATTTAGCATCGCAGGAATATTTTAAAGCGGTGCGTCCCAAGGCGCTGCAAGCCAAGGTGCTGAATGTGCAATTTAAAGATTGCAAAAATGGTCAGTACAAGGTGATTAGCTTCTATGCGAAAAAGGCCAGAGGCATGATGGCCCGTTATGTGATCACCCATCGGGTAGAAACCATTGAACAGCTGAAAGACTTCAGTGCTGGCGGCTACTATTACAGTGCGCGAGAGTCCAGCGCCAATGAATTGGTTTTTCTGCGTGACGAAGTAGCCTGAAGCCAGGCAATCAAGTACACTAGCGCCCCTTTTTTCGCGCCAGAGGCAGCTAATCAGATGAAGTTTCCAGGTCATCGCAAAATTAAACACTACTTTCCGGTGTCGGCTCCCAAGCCGGAGCTGCCTCGCTTTGAGGTCGACCCAAGGCGCGATACTTACGTGCTGGGGCTGGATCAGGTGATTGTCGATGTGGTTGCCAAAGTCGATGATGCCTTTTTGTTGCAGCATGGCATTGGCAAAGGTTTATCCAATCTGGTCGAACACGACAAAGCTGATCGCATTTATCAGCAGTTGCTAAGCCTGGGGGCGATTTCCGATCACTTTGCCGGTGGCACCATTGGCAATACAGTGCACAATTACTCTGTGCTGGCCGATGATAAATCGGTGTTGCTTGGGGTCATGTCGGCCAATATCACCCTCGGCTCGCCAGCCTACCATTATCTGTGTCATACCAGCAGCAAGGTTGATTTGAACCATCTGCAAGCAGTGCAGGGCGATGTCGGTCGTGGTATTACCTTAATTACGCCGGATGGTGAGCGTACTTTTGTGATTGATCCGGGGGATATGGATCAGTTAACAGCAGCAGGTATTCCGGCTGAGCTGGTCACCAATGCCTCCGCATTGGTGCTGAGTGCTTATCCACTGCGTGCCACCGGTCAGCCAATCATTGCTGCCATGCAGCATACCTTGCAACTGGCCAATCAGGCGGAGGTGCCGGTGGTGATGAGCCTGGGTACCCGTCACCTGGTGGAGGAGCTGCGTAGTACGATTCAGCACACCGCCAGTCAGCATGTGCAAATTCTGGCCATGAATGAACAGGAAGCAGAAGCACTGACCGGACACGAAGACCCTTTGCTGGCTGCTGAGGCCATTCTGGAATGGGTTGATATGGTGCTGATTACTGCCGGTGCTGATGGTCTTTATTTGTGTGGATACACCGATGAGGCATTAAAGCGCGAAACCAGTCATCCCATCAAGTCCGGCAGTCTGGCCGATTTCAACCGTTTTGAATTCAGCCGGCCGATGCTCCGGCGTGATTGCAATCAGCCGCTGAAAGTCTATTCGCACATTGATCCCTACCTGGGGGGGCCGGAGCGTATCGCCAATACCAATGGCGCTGGCGATGGCGCCTTAGCGGCCTTGTTGCATGATATGGCCGCTAATCATCATCATCGACAGCTGCAGCCTATGTCGAGTAAACATGAGCAGCCTTATCTGGCCTACTCGTCTTTTGCCCAGATCTGCAAGTACGCCAACCGGGTCAGTTATGAAATTTTAGTGCAGTACGCCTCCCGGCTTAGTAAAGGCTTGCCAGAGCGGGAAGACAGCCTGGAAGAAGCTTACTGGGAGCGTTAAGTTCAAGTTGCTGTTTGGCGCAACTTTGGCTAAGTTGTTTAAAATAACGAGCAAACAGGCGGCTTTATGGATGTGCAGCAACTGGAAAAACTAAACGAATTGCGGGAAAAAGGCATTCTGACCGAGCAGGAGTTTGCTGAGCAAAAGCAGAAGATTCTTGTGCAGTCCTCAACCAGTCTGCAGCAGTTTTTCCTGCAAACCCACAATTACACCATGCTGATGCATTTGGCGCAGTTGTGTGTGTTTATCCTGCCAGTATTGGGCTGGGTGGTGCCGCTGGTGATGTGGTTGTCGCGTAATGAAGACAGTACCATCGATCGACATGGCAAAGTGATCTTTAACTGGATCTTGAGCTTTGTGCTCTATGCTTTTGCCTCCTTATTGCTGACGGTGATCATCATTGGCTTCCCAATGCTGTTGGCGCTGATGATCTGCTCCATCGCTTTTACGGTGCTAGGTGCCATCAAAGCCAAAGATGGTGTGATTGAGAATTACCCACTGGCGATCCGCTTTTTCCGTATTGATGCACCTGAAACAGCGTAAAAAAAATTTATGCAATTGAGCACAGTGTCTTGTCAGCCCTATCAGGGCTGGCAGCAGCAGCTGCTGCATGAGCATCCAGTCTGGCTGCATCCTTCTGCATTGCGGCAGCGGCTGCTGCTTTTGCAGGCTTGGCGAAGCTGTGAAAACTTGCTATAAATCATTCCAGACGGCTTTACATCCAGAGTAAATGCACTAATCTTTGGATGGTCGTGGCTACTGGTACGAGGTGCAGAACAATGATTCTTTTCCGCAACTCCAGCGGATAAAATAACAGCCTTGCATCAAGCCCGCCGCTTATGGCCAAGCAATTGGCCCGAATGCACCCTACAAATCATTCAGGAAATCATCATGTCCGATTTTAAAGCACAAGCACTGAAGTACCATGCCGAGCCTACTCCAGGCAAGATCAGTATCGAAATCAGTAAACCTGCGGAGACTGTGCGCGATCTGGCGCTGGCGTACAGCCCGGGTGTGGCTGAGCCGGTGCGCTGCATTGCCGAAAACCCGGACGATGTTTACAAGTATACCGCCAAAGGCAATCTGGTGGCGGTCATTTCCAATGGCTCGGCCATTTTGGGCCTGGGCAATCTGGGGCCTATGGCCTCCAAGCCAGTAATGGAGGGCAAGGCACTGTTATTCAAACGCTTTGCTAACCTGGACTCGATTGATATTGAAGTCAGCCACCGCACCACTGAAGAGTTTATCAACACCGTGGCCAACATTGCTGATACCTTCGGTGGCATTAACCTCGAAGACATCAAGGCGCCAGAGTGCTTTGAAATTGAAAAGGAACTGATCAAGCGCTGCAATATTCCGGTGTTTCATGATGATCAGCATGGCACCGCCATCGTCACGGCTGCTGGTATGCTGAATGCACTGGAAATTCAGGGCAAAGATATCAGTAAAGCCACCATCGTCTGTATGGGGGCGGGTGCTGCGGCCATTGCCTGCATGGAGCTGTTGATCAAATGCGGTGCCAAGCGTGAATACATTTACATGCTGGATACCAAAGGGGTGATCCACACCCGCCGCGACGATCTGAACGAGTACAAAAAGCTGTTTGCCAATAACACCGATAAGCGCACGCTGGAAGACGCGCTTGAAGGCGCCGATGTGTTTGTTGGGGTATCCGGCCCGGATGTCTTGCCAGCTGAAGCACTGAAACTGATGGCCGATAAGCCGGTGATTTTTGCCTGCTCCAACCCCGATCCGGAAATTAAGCCTGAACTGGCTCACGCCACCCGCAGCGATATTATTATGGCCACCGGCCGTTCGGATTACCCTAATCAGGTGAATAATGTGCTGTGCTTCCCCTTTATTTTCCGGGGGGCTTTGGATGTGCGGGCCAGCGTGATCAACGATGAGATGAAAATCGCGGCGGTCGAAGCGATTCGTAGCATCGCCAAAGAGCCGGTGCCAGAGGCGGTGTTAAAAGCAGCCGAGGTCGCGTCGCTTGAGTTCGGACCACACTACATTATCCCCAAGCCGATGGACCCACGCTTACTGGAGCGGGTTTCTAAAGCGGTTGCCGAGGCGGCTATCGCCTCAGGTGTGGCTCGTATTTAAAGTTGAACAAGCCGGTAAAAAAACCGCAGCTTGGCTGCGGTTTTTTGCTTGAAGATCTGCTTAATCTTCAGCGCTTTCGGCTTCAATGATTTCCGGGATAGGCTTGCCCATGCTGGTCAGAATATCACGTACTTCCTGTGGGATCTGATGCGGGCTGTCTTTTCGCAGATCGTCATCGCCCGGCAATGGCTGGCCGGTAAAGGCATGCAAAAAAGCTTCACACAGCAATTCACTGTTGGTGGCATGGCGCAGGTTGTTGACCTGCCGCCGTGTGCGTTCATCGGTTAAAACCTTCAGAACATTCAGCGGAATAGACACAGTAATTTTTTTGACTTGTTCGGATTTTTTACCGTGTTCCGCGTAGGGGTGAATGTATTCACCATTCCATTTAGCCATAACAATACCTTGTAGTTGTTGTCGTTGGATGCTTCACCGCCCGCACTTTCAATCCATTGCTGCATCGGGTGGTAGCAAGTGCCGAAATTTTAACTCTTTTGGCGTTCCAGTCAAATAGCCATCCGGCAATTAGCTTTATCTTAGCAGAGAAAAGTTTTGACATCGCCATTTATCTGGTTATACTTTTAGACGTCTAAACATCCAAATAACTCAGGAGCTTCAGCATGAGCCAACGTCACTTTGCTACCATAGCAGCCCGGGCAGGTATTGCTCAGGACTCAGCCCATGAAGCAGTGACGCCGCCGATGTACCTGACGACTACCTATCGATTAAAGGCGCTTGGCAAGGCTGGAGCTTATGACTACAGCCGCTCCAACAACCCAACTCGCGATTTGCTGGCTGATGCTTTGGCGGAGCTGGAAGGCGGAGCCAAAGCCATCGTGACCAATACTGGTATGTCGGCTTGCGTGTTGGCGTTGCAACTGTTAACGCCGGAAGACACGCTAGTGATCCCGCACGACTGCTATGGCGGCAGTTACCGACTCTTTACCAACCTGGCCGAGCGCAAGCGCAGTTTTAAGCTGGCGATTGTGAATTTTCAGCAAGGTGACTGGGCCGAACGTATTCAGGCCGCCAAACCCGCAATGATCTGGCTGGAAACTCCGAGCAATCCATTGCTGCAAATTACCGATATCCGGGCGGTGTGCCAGTTGGCAAAGACGCTGGGTTCCAAAGTGGTGGTGGATAACACCTTTCTGACACCGGTGCTGCAACAACCACTGGCCCTGGGAGCTGATATCGTGGTGCACTCCACCACCAAGTACATCAATGGTCACAGTGATGTGGTCGCTGGTGCTGTGATTTGCGCCGATCAAGTCGTTGGCGATGAACTAAAATGGTGGGCCAATTGTCTGGGCATTACCGGTGCCGCCTTCGATGCGTACATGACCTTGCGGGGGCTGCGAACTTTATTGCCAAGAATGCAGCAACATCAGGCGAATGCAGAGCGGATCGTTGCTTTTTTACAGCAACAGCCGCTGGTCAGCAAAGTCTATTACCCAGGTTTGCCCGAGCACCCGGGCCATGCCATTGCCAAGACACAGCAGCAGGGCTTTGGTGCCATGCTGAGCTTTGATCTGGCGGTAGAACCTGCTTTATTACAGGGCTTTCTGGATGCGCTGCAGTGCTTCACGCTGGCGCAATCACTGGGTGGCATTGAGAGTTTGATCTGCCATCCAGGCAGTATGACGCATGCATCCATGAGCGCAGAAGCGCAAGCAACCGCTGGCATCGGACCAACGCTGCTGCGTTTGTCGGTTGGCATTGAAGGCATTGATGATCTCCTGGCGGATTTAGCACAGGGGTTTGCTGTGTTGGAAGCCGCCAGTCAATCCGGCAAGCCAAAGGGTCATTCAACAGGCAACCTGGCCAGTGACAAAGCAGCCGCTGCAGTGACCGATGCAGGGGATACTGCCGGCAATAAACAAGAGTTTTCGCCGTCATTGTCGCTTAGTCCGGCTTTGACCGCTTTATGGTGAGATGATGACAACACAAGCTTTAACCAAACCGTGGCGTAGCAATCGCAGCCAGGTGCATAAGTTTGGTGGTACCAGCCTGGCGAATGCCAGCCGGTTTCAGGCGGTAGCAGCCATAGTGAAGCAGATCGTGACAGATAGCATGCTGCCGCATGATTGGCAACCAGACCGTGATTGCTGGCTGGTGGTATCAGCTCCGGGTAAAACCACCGATCAGCTCTGTGCCTTACTGGAGTTGACCGGGCAGGATGCTGCGATTGAGTTGGCCGTGGCAAAGCTGAGGGACGATTTAACGGAGCTGGTTTGCCAAACCCTGTCAGGCTCCTTGCAAGCAGAAGTACTGGCTGAGTTAGCCCTTTGGCTGGCAGGGTTGCCGGCCTTGGTGCAGGCAGGTCAAACAGCGGATGTACTGGCACTGGGTGAGTCGTTATCTGCACTCTTGCTCAGTAGGTTATTGCGTCAATCCGGCTTATCAGCAGACTGGCTGGATAGCCGCAAATTTTTGACCGTGGATGGTCAACAGATCCGCTGGGATGAATCTGAACAGTATTTGCTTTCGCTTCGAACAGCAGGCATTCAGGTTGTCACTGGCTTTATTGCGCGCGATCCAGCCGGACACAGCCTGACACTGGGACGCAATGGCAGCGATTACTCCGCGACCATTTTAGGACGGCTGGTGCAGGCAGAGCAGGTGCATATCTGGACCGATGTGGATGCGATTTACAGTGGTGACCCACGTCGCTTAGCGGCAGCCCATCCTTATCATCAGGTGAGCTGGCGTCAGGCCTGCTTGCTGGCGGAGCTTGGAAATCCGGTGTTGCATGCACGGACGCTGGCTCCTTTATACAACAGCCAGATGCAGCTGCAGGTGCGCTCCAGCTTTGAACCGACACGACAGGGTTGCCAGATTGTGCCGAATGCCAGCTGCCAGGCCAGTTTTGTCACTGATTTACAGCAGATGGTGCTCCTTAGTGTGCACGATTTGCATGGTTTTGATGCCCACTGGCTGGCGACTGAGTTGCAGCAACCAGTGGTGACCTTGCAGCAAAGCGAGCAGGGGAATTTGTGGTTATTGCCCTCCAAGGTGGCGGATCGGGCGGTACAGCTATTGGCTGAGCACGAGGTGCATGCGGTGCATGATACCACTGCGTACTATGCGGTGGCCTGGTTAAAGCCGGCACCGGTGCAGCAGGAGGCGCTGCCGGCTGATGTTGCGGCCTGTTTGCAGCGGCTGCAACCTGCGCATACTTATCAAAGCAAAGAGCTGGCCGTGTGGTTATTTGAACAGGAGTTATCTGCCGTGAGTTTTGCCGAACTGCATCACTATTGCACTCAACCGCGTCCGGACATTCAATTGATTGTTGCCGGTACCGGCAATGTGGGGTCTGAGTTTTTACGTTTATTGCCGGGCCATCAACAGCGCTGCGAGGGTAGCCATGGTTTGCAGCTGGCTGCGGTATTTAATTCACGCCAGATGGTGCTAAAGCCAGCCGCTGTGCAGGAGTTGCCTTCACTGCTGCAACAGGCCGTATCTTTGCAGCAGCAGGCTTTACTGGCTGAAATTGCCCGCTTACCGGCCCCTAAAGTATTGATTGATTTAACGCCAAGCCAGGCTCTGGCCGAACAGTACCCGGACTTTATCGCTGCTGGTTGTCATATTATCAGTGCAAACAAACAAGGCGTCACTTTGCCAGAGCCTCAGTATCAGCGGATCCGAACTCTGTTAAGTGAACAAAAGTTGCAGTGGCTAAGTAATACCACGGTCGGCGCCGGCTTGCCGGTGCAACGGGCTCTCAATGAGCTCCAAGCAGCCGGCGACACTGTGCGGCGTATCAGTGGGATTTTCTCCGGGACCTTATCCTGGCTGCTCTGTCTTTATGATGGCCGCACCGCATTTTCAGACTTACTGCTGCAAGCAAAAGCACTGGGTTACACCGAGCCGGATCCGCGTGAAGATTTATCCGGTCGTGATGTGCAGCGCAAATTGCTGGTGTTGGCGCGTGAGCTGGGGTGTTCATTGGATTTAGCCGATATCAGGCTGGAACCGTTACTGCCAGAAGCCCTGGCTGGCGCCAGCTGGGATGATTTCTGGCAACAGCGGGCAGAATTTGATGCTTTGATGCAGCAGCACCTTGTTCAGGCATCTGCACAGGCATCACCCAAGCAACTGCGGTATGTTGGTGAGCTTACTCTGACGGATGATGGCGTAGATGCCTGTGTCCGGCTGGTCGTGGTGCCGGAAACCGATCCACTGGCTGCTATTCAGCCGTGCGATAATGTTTTTGTGATTGAGTCTGATTGGTATCAACAGCTGCCTTTGGTGATCAAAGGTCCAGGGGCTGGCCGCACCGTAACCGCCGGTGGCGTGCATGCGGATCTGGCTCAACTGAGCCGTCAGTTGTTGCTGTCCACTCCTGCTAATTTATCGAGGTCGTCGTAAATGTCCTTTGCTCATGCCCAATTTTTAGAAGCGATTAACCGCAACCTGCACGACGTGCAAGGGAAAACCAAAGTCAGTTTCGAGTTTTTTCCACCCAAAACTGAGCAAATGGAACAGACGCTGTGGCAATCGATTGAACGTTTAGCACCTTTAGCTCCCAGTTTTGTTTCGGTGACCTATGGCGCCAACTCCGGTGAGCGTGATCGTACCCACGACATTATCAAATCCATCAAGCAACGGACTGGGTTGATTGCCGCTCCCCACCTGACCTGTGTGGATGCCAGTGTGGATGAGCTGAAGCAAATCGCCCGGGATTACTGGGACAATGGCATCCGGCACATCGTCGCGCTGCGAGGCGATCTGCCAGCGGGTACCACCGCCAAGCCAGCCCTGTATGCTGCTGATCTGGTCGAGATCCTGCGTTCAGTAGCCGACTTTGATATCTCTGTCGCAGCTTATCCCGAGGTGCATCCGGAAGCACCGAATGCACAGTTTGATCTGCTAAACCTGAAGCGCAAAGTCGATGCCGGTGCTTCCCGCGCCATTACCCAGTTCTTTTTTGATGCAGAAAAGTTTCTACGCTACCGGGATCGCTGCGCGGCTGTCGGTATCGATGTGGACATTATCCCTGGTATTCTGCCGGTTACCAACTTCCAGCAGTTGCTGAAGTTCGCCGCACTGACCAATGTTGCTGTACCCGGCTGGATGCATAATGCCTATGCAGGCCTGGAACAGGATGCCACCACCCGCAATCTGGTAGCCGCCAATGTTGCGATGGAAATGGTCAAAGTATTAAGCCGGGAAGGGGTGGAGCATTTCCATTTTTACACTTTGAACCGGAGCGAGTTAAGTTATGCCATCTGCCATTTACTGGGGGTGCGGCCTGTGGCTCAACCGCAGGTTTGAAGCCATCACCTGCTTTGTCATCTGCCGGTCATCTTGTGCGGGCAGACTAGTGGTTTAGTCAAAATTAATTTTGGATATAAATTCACAAAAACAGCATAATAATTCTTGTTTTTTGCTGTGCCACTGCGTAGACTAGCGGCTTATCCGTGTGAGGAAAGTCGCTGATGTCGCAATCTCAATCAAACCTTTTGCCGAAAAAACGCGCTATTATTCTGGGCGCCGCTGGTTACAGTGGCGCCGAGCTGGTGCAGCTGATCAGTCAGCACCCGGCCATCGAATTAGTGGCTGCTTATGCATCTGCCGGTCGTGAGCCGGAAGCATTTTCCAGCCTGTATCCACGTTACAGTAATCAGCTGGATCTGCAAGTACTGCCCTGGCAGCCAGAAGCGTTAACCGGACTGGCACAGCAGGCGGATATCGCCTTTTTAGCCTTGCCACATGAGGCCAGTGAAGAATTAGCGCCGCTCTTGCTGGCTGAGGGCCTGGTGATCTTCGATCTATCCGGTGCTTTTCGTCTAAAAGACGCCACTTTGTACCCGGAATTTTATGGTTATGCTCATCAGCATCCGGCGCTATTGCCGCAGGCCCCTTATGGTCTGGCGGAATGGATCAGTGCAGCTGAGCTTGAGCAGTCATTATTTGCTGTAGCCGGTTGTTATCCAACCGCTTCGGCATTGGCATTATTGCCGTTAATCAAGGCCGGTCTCCTGGCCGATGGTGCTGTACCGGTGATCAATGCCATCAGTGGCGTATCCGGCGCCGGGCGCAAAGCCAGTCTGGGCACCTCCTTTTGCGAAGTAGGCCTGGCCGCTTACGGCTTTTTTGGCCACCGGCACCGGCCGGAAATTGAACAAACGCTCGGCTGTCCTGTGGTGTTTACTCCGCATCTGGGCAATTTCAAACGCGGTATTCTGGCGACCATCAGCGTCAGCTTACAGGCTGGTGTCACCAAGGCCGAGGTTGATGCCGCTTATCGGCAGTACTATCAGCACAAACCTATGGTGCGCTTGCTGCCGCGCTCGCCCAATTTAGCCGATGTGGCCGGCACCTGTTTTTGCGATCTGCATTGGCAGCAGCATGGCCAACAGTTGGTGGTGGTTTCAGCCATCGACAATTTGCTTAAAGGCGCCGCCGCCCAGGCCGTGCAATTGGCCAATTTAAAGTTTGGTTATCCGGAGACCACCGGCTTGCTGGCAGGAGGCTATCGTGACTGAGATGCGTCCTTTGATTGTCAAGCTGGGCGGTCGTCTGCTACAAGAGCCGTCAGCGATCACTGCCTTACTCTCCGTATGCCTGCAGATTAAACAACAGCGGCCGCTGGTCTTGGTGCATGGCGGTGGAGCTCAGGTGGAAAGCTGGTTGCAGACCTTTGGTTTTGTCACAGAAAAAATCGATGGCCAGCGGGTATCGCCAAAAGAACAAATGCCGGTGATTGCCGGCGCCTTAGCCGGCGCTGTGAATGCGGAACTGGTAGCGCTGGCCGATACCGCCGGTTTAAAGCCTGTTGGCCTGACGCTTGGGGCAGGTGGCAGTTGTCGCTTTGAAGCGATAAGTCAGCTCGGCGCAGTCGCTAAAGCGTTGCCGGGGCAGTCTGAGCTGCTGCAGGGGTTGCTGGCACAAGGGTTTACTCCGGTGCTGAGCTCCATCGGTCATAGCGCTGGCAGCCTGTTGAATGTCAATGCTGATTTGGCAGCGGCAGCGCTTTGCCAGTTGCTGCAGGGTGATTTACTGCTGCTGACCGATGTACCAGGGATTTTACAAGCCGATGGCAGCTTAATTCCGCAGTTGGATGCGCACCAGGCCAGCAGTCTGGTGGCCACTGGTGTGATCAAAGGGGGCATGAAAGTAAAACTGGATGCCGCGCTTGAAACCGCGCAAGCCTTACAGCGCAGCATCGTGGTGGCCGGTTGGCAACAGCCTGAGTTGTTACTTGGGTTGCTGGCAGGGCAGCCGGTAGGTACCAGGATTCAACCTTAGATAAAAAACAAAACAGCGAGTTTGCTTATGACCACTTTTCACCAACTTCTGTCCTTGCAGGAGCTTTCATCGGAGCAGTTGCAGCAATTGCTGCAACTGGCTCTGCAAATCAAGCATCAACCGGCGCAGTATCAACACGCTCTGGCTGGTAAAAGCATTGCCTTGTTGTTTGAAAAGCCCTCACTGCGCACCCGCGTTAGCTTCGACGTGGGCATTCATAAATTGGGTGGTCATAGTGTTTATTTGGATCAACAAAATGGTGCTATGGGCAAGCGGGAGACGGTGGAAGATTTTGGCCGTAATCTGGCTTGCTGGACCGACGCCATCGTTGCACGGGTGTATTCGCAAAGCACGCTTGAGAAGCTTGCTGCCAGCAGCGGTATTCCGGTGGTGAATGCCCTCAGCGATTTGTACCATCCCTGCCAGGCGTTGGCTGACTTACTGACGCTGCATGAGACGTTCGGCGACTTAACACGGGTACAGTTGGCTTTTGTCGGGGATGGCAACAATGTCTGCCATTCGCTGATGCTGGGGGCTGCCTTAGCAGGCATGAAGCTGGTGGTGATCACGCCACCCAATCATGGCCCGGATGGGCATGTGCTGCAGCAGGCACAGGCAATTGCCGCAAAAACTGGCGCCAGCCTCAGTTTGAGCCATCATTTATCCGAAGCTCATGGCAGCCAGGCCATTTACACCGATACCTGGGTGTCGATGGGCGACTCGCTGGATGCCTCCGAGCAGCTGCGTCGTTTTGGTGATTATCAATTATCCAGTGCTGTACTGGAGCGGCTGGGCATTCCTTACCTGATGCATTGTTTACCCGCACATCGGGGGCAGGAAGTGACCAGCGAGCTGCTGGACAGCAAAGCAGCCCTGGTGCTGCAGCAAGCAGAAAACAGAATGCACGCGCAGAATGCGGTGCTGGTTCAACTTTTAGCATGAGGTGCGAGATGAGTGTAAAGAAAGTCGTATTGGCTTATTCCGGTGGATTGGATACTTCGGCTATCGTGCCTTGGTTAAAGGACAATTATCACTGCGAAGTGGTGGCCTTTGTTGCCAATGTTGGTCAGGGCGAAGAGGAACTGGCCGGAGTGGAGGAAAAAGCCATCGCGTCCGGGGCATCCAGCTGCTATGTGGTCGATTTACGTGACCAATTGATGCGCGAAGTAGTCTACCCGACCTTGAAAACCGGCGCTGTGTACGAAGGTCAGTACCTGCTTGGCACCTCTATGGCGCGTCCGGTGATTGCCCGCGCTCAGGTTGAACTGGCCTTAAAAGTCGGTGCGGATGCGCTCAGTCATGGCTGCACCGGTAAAGGCAATGATCAGGTTCGCTTTGAAAGCGCTTTTGCTGCGCTGGCACCTCAACTCAAAGTCATTGCACCCTGGCGTGAGTGGGAGTTCAGTTCACGGCAGTCGTTATTGGATTATCTGGCTGAAAAGAAAATCCCGACCACCTCATCGGCTACTAAAATCTACAGTCGGGATGCCAACCTCTGGCATATCTCACATGAAGGTGGCGAGTTGGAAGATCCCTGGTGTGAACCATCAGAACAAGTCTGGACCTGGACCAAATCGCCGGAGCAGGCGCCTGATCAGCCGGCTTATGTTGAGCTGTCCTTCGTGGCGGGTGAACTGCAAAAAATCAATGGACATCAGCTGGCGCCGGTCGAGGCGTTGAGCTTACTGAACGACATTGGAGCCGAGCACGGTATAGGTCGGATCGATATCGTAGAAAACCGTTTAGTCGGCATGAAATCCCGTGGTTGTTATGAAACCCCGGGCGGCACCATCTTGCTGGCTGGTTTGCAGGGGCTCGAAGCGCTGGTGTATGACCGTACCGCACTGAATTACCGCGAAGAGATTGGCCTGAAGTTTGCCCAACTGGTGTACGATGGCCGTTGGTTTACCCCGCTCAAAGACGCTCTGCTCGCTGCTGCGACCAGCCTGGCGCAGGACTTGACCGGTGATGTGGTGTTAAAGCTTTACAAAGGCCGTGCCACCGTAGCTAAGCGTCGCTCGGTCAATAGCTTGTACTCTGAAGCCTTTGCCACCTTTGAAGATGATGAAGTCTACAACCAACAAGATGCAGCCGGTTTTATTCGCCTCTACAGCCTGGCCAGTCGGATCCGCGCTATGCATGCAGCTGATAAAACAGCACAGGAGTCCTGATTATGGCGATGTGGGGCGGCCGCTTTACCGAAGCAACCTTGGATGAGTTCAAAGCCTTTAACGACTCCATTAGTTTTGACTACCAGTTGGCACAGCAGGATATTGCTGCATCCAAAGTCTGGGCTGCCGGCCTGGCTGAAGCCGGGTTGATTGCACCGGATGAAGCACAGCAGTTGCAGCAGGCGTTGCAGCAGTTGGCAGACGAGTTGTTGCAGAACCCGCGTTTGCCGGTTGATAGCGGCGAGGAGGACATTCACAGCTGGGTGGAAACTAAGCTGACCGAACGCCTTGGTACGGTTGCCCGCAAGCTGCATACCGGCCGCAGCCGCAACGACTTAGTGGCGACTGATCTGCGGTTATGGACCCGTGCTGCGGCATCGGCTGTACGAAGCAGCTTACTTGGCAGTATTCAGGCACTGCTGAATTTCGCTGATGCAGCTGGCACGGCAGTGATGCCAGGCTACACCCATTTACAACGTGCTCAGCCGGTGATGGTGGCACACTGGGCGCTGGCTTATGTTGAGATGTTGAAACGCGATCTGGGCCGGCTGGACGATGCCAGCAAGCGGCTGAATGTGTGCCCGCTTGGTGCGGGTGCCCTGGCAGGCACCGGGGTACCGGTGGATCGCAGCTGGCTGGCGCAGCAGCTGGGTTTTGATGCCGCCGCAGCCAATAGTTTGGATGCGGTGTCTGATCGCGACTTTGTGGTTGAACTCTCAGCAGCGGCCAGTTTGTGCATGACCCATGTTTCGCGACTATCGGAAGATGTGATTTTCTTTTGCTCGGGCGAAGCCGGCTTTTTCAAGCTGGGCGATGCCATCAGCAGCGGCTCATCGCTGATGCCGCAGAAAAAAAACCCGGATGTGTTTGAACTGCTGCGCGGCAAAAGTGGCCGTATTCTGGGCCAGCTGGTCGCCATTTTGCACGTGCTGAAGGGCTTGCCTTTGGCGTACAACAAAGACATGCAGGAAGACAAGCAGGGTTTTTTTGACTTGATGCAGCAGTGGCAACAATCCTTGCAGGTGCTGGCGACTGTGCTGCCACATTTAAGCGTGAAAGTAGATGCTTGTCGTCAGGCCGCTGAGCTTGGCTACAGTAATGCTACCGACCTGGCCGACTATCTGGTTAGCAAAGGGATCCCGTTTCGGGATGCTCATCACTTATCAGGTCAGTTGGTGCTGATAGCCTCCAAGCAGCAACTGCCGCTGGAGCAACTGCCATTGACTGAGATGCAACAGGTCAGCGATGTTATCAGCGAGGATGTCTACCCGGCACTCACCTTAGAAGCCGGTATGGCGCGACGCAGTGCTCTGGGGGGAACCAGCCCGGAGCAAGTACTGCCAGCGCTGGCAAAGGCCAAAGCCTGGTTGGCTGCCCAGCAATAAAGGCATAGTATACAAACAAAACGGCCAGCATTGTGCTGGCCGTTTTGTTTGCTAAGAGCAAAGTCAATCCTAATCAAACAGTTCCAGCAGTTCGGTGGAGGGTTCTTCATCGTCAAAGGAGAATGCCGGAGCGCCGGGCTGAGCGTATTGGCTTGGCTCGGTACCACGCATAAAGAATTCAAAGCTGCTGGTGTGATCATTAGCGCGGCTTAATAAACCGGTTTCCAGATCGATGCGAACAGACGATATCCCAGATGGTGTTTCCACCTGATCTGCTGGCATATCCTGCATAGCAACCCGCATAAACTCAAGCCAGGCCGGCAGGGCTGTCCTGGCACCTGCTTCAACCCCACTGCTTTGATCACGGCCTAAGTTCGCGTTCCAGGTGGCGCGACCCAGGCTGCGATTGGCATCATCAAAACCAACCCAGGCGACCCCCACAAGCTGGCTGTTAAAACCAGCAAACCAGGTATCTTTCGAGTCGTTGGTGGTACCGGTTTTACCGGAAATATCACGGCGCTGCAGGCTTTGTACCCGCCAGGCCGTGCCATTCCAGCCAGTGCCTCGATTCCAATTACCGCCACCCCAGACACTGGATTTCAGGGCTTCACGAATTAAAAAGGCGTTTTGTTCCGAAATCACCCGTGGTGCCTGTTTAGCTTCAGTGGGTTTCGGTTCTTTGGGAGCTGGCTCTAAACTGGCAAAAAGTTGAGCCAGCTGGGCTTCTGCGTCGCCATCCTGAAGCCGGCTGTCAGTACTTAATTCAGCTTGCTCTATGCAGTCACGGCAAGCAACTTTTGGCCGGTGTTGATAAATCAGCTCGCCTTCTTCGTTGTAAATTCGATCGATCACATAGGGATCAACCAAAAAGCCACCGTTGGCGAACACTGCGTAGCCCGCTGTCAGCTCCAACGGTGTGAGTGAAGCGGAGCCCAGCGACAAGGTTTCATTGCGCGGTAAATCAGTTTCAGCAAAGCCAAAATTACGCAAGTGTTGAATGGTGGCGTCGATGCCGACACCGCGCAATAAACGGACCGATACCACGTTCTTCGATTTAGCCAAAGCTTCACGCACCCGAATAGGGCCATCATACACCGCAGGAGAGTTACGGGGACGCCAGGCTATGCCGGCACCCTGATCCCAATGATGGATAGGGGCATCATTGACAATCGATGCCAGGGTATAACCATGCTCCAAAGCAGCAGAATAAATAAAGGGTTTGATGGTTGAGCCTGCCTGACGCTTGGCCTGGGTTGCCCGGTTAAATTGGCTTTGGGCAAAACTAAAACCGCCAACCAATGCCTGAATGGCACCGGTGTTAGGATCCATCGCGACTAAAGCGCTGGTGGCTTCCGGCTCCTGGCTTAATTGCCAGTGATCGCCATTGTAACGCACCCGGATATGCATGCCTGGCTGAAGGATATCTGCCGCCAGCTTGGGTGCATGCCCCTGGCGCTGATCGTTAATAAAGCGGCGGGCCCATTTCAGGCCATCCCAGGGCAATGTCTGTGCTCTGCCATCGGCTAGCAATACCTGAGCTTCTTGCTCTTCCAGAGCGATGACCACGGCATGGTGCAAATCTTCCAGGCTGGTAAATTCAGCCAGGTAGCTTAGGATCTCAGTTTCTGTCCAGGCAGGATCGGCTTCGACGTCTTCCGTTTTGGTTGTCCAAAGCTGCGCTTGTGGACCGCGGTACCCATGGCGTTCATCGTAATCGTATAAATTTTGCTGTAAAGAACGGCGTGCTGCATCCTGAATGGGTTTGGTGATGGTGGTATAGACTTGCAGGCCAGCGCTGTAGGCATAGTCTTCTCCAAGCATGTCTACCACTTGCTGACGGACCATTTCTGCAACGTAAGGAGCGGAAGCCGTGATCTGAGCACCATGGCGGCGGCTGATTACCGGTGCTTGCAGAGCCTCACGGTACTCTTGTTCGGAGATGTAGTTCATGGCTAGCATCCGGCCCAGCACAATGTTGCGGCGGTTGCGGGCATTGGCTGGTGAGCGCACCGGGTTCAGTACCGAGGGGGCTTGCGGCAGACCAGCAATGATGGCAATTTCATCCAGTGTGAGCTCATGCACCGTTTTCCCAAAATAGACCTGAGCCGCAGCACCGACACCAAATGCCCGGTGCCCCAGTTCAATTTTGTTCAGATACAGTTCCAGAATTTCATCTTTGGTAAGCAATTGTTCGATGCGAACTGCCAGGAAGATCTCTTTGATCTTACGGATCACTTTCTTTTCGCGGGTTAAGAAGAAGTTTCTTGCCAGCTGCTGAGTGATGGTACTGGCGCCTTGTTTGGCATCTCTGGTACTAGCGACAACGATCGCAGCCCGCATCATCCCAATCACATCAAAGCCAGGATGCTCATAAAAACGGCTATCTTCGGTAGCGAGAAATGCCTCAATCAATTGGGGTGGCATCTCGTCCAGCGTAAGCGGGATGCGGCGTTGCTCACCAAATTGTGACATCAGTTCGCCATCGGCAGTAAAAACCCGCATCGGTGTCTGTAGCCGCACATCCTGCAGCAAGCTGACATCAGGCAGATCATCTTTCACATACCAATAGGCCGCAGCTACTGTCAATACAGCCAGCAGCAGCCCAATTACGCACAAAAACAAAATTTTTTTAAGCCAGGACACCCATTCGCCTCAGTTACAACTGTCAATTTGGACATCGGACAACTAGTATATAGTTGTTTGTTTTTGAATAAACTCTTTTTATTCCTGAAAAAAGGATCTAAGCTACATTGTATAACAATAACAAATGTAATAACTACGGCTGTGTGTTGCTATGATGAAACCACTTTTTCGAAAACAGTCTCCGATGATGGTGGGCATAGATATCGGCTCCCATTCGGTGAAAGCTGTGTTGCTTAGTCAACAGCAGGATAAGTTCCAGCTGGAAGCCTTTGCAATTGAGCCTATGGCCAAAGGGGCTATGTCTGAACGTGAAATACAGGACATTGAAGCCGTAGGTAATGTGCTCAATAAAATCCGTAAGAAAATTCCACGAGCCGTCAAGTTTGCCGCTGCAGCTGTTTCTGGCTCAACCGTTATCAGCAAGATCATTTTTATGGATGTCGCCTTAACCGATGCTGAATTGGAAAGCCAGATTGAGGTGGAAGCCGACAGCCTGATTCCCTACCCACTGAACGAAGTGAGTATGGATTTTGAAAAGCTTGATATTAATGAGACAGACCCTTCCAAAGTCAACGTTTTGCTAAGTGCTGCCCGTACCGAAAGCGTCGAAAGCCGGGTGGCGGCGTTGGAGCATGGTGGTTTTGATGCCAAAGTGATCGATGTCGAAAGTTATGCCTTGAGTCGGTCGGCGAGTTTATGTCTGAAACAATTGCCTGATGACGCCAATCAGAAAGTCGTGGCTATGGTTGATATAGGCGCCACCATGACACTCTTGTCCGTGCTGGAAAAAGGCAAAACACTCTACACCCGCGATCAGGTGTTCGGGGGCGAGCAATACACCCGTAGCATCCTCTCCTACTACAACAAAAGTTACGAAGAGGCCGAGCAGGCGAAAGTAAACGGTGATTTACCACCCAACTACACCTTTGAAGTGCTGGCCCCTTTCCAGACTATGTTGTTGCAACAGGTAAGGCGAGGTGTGCAAATGTATCTGACCACCAGCGGTAAAGAAAATATCGATTATCTGGTGATCTCGGGTGGCACGGCTTTGCTTGAAGGTATCGATAAGCTCCTGACGGATGAGTTAGGCATTTATACGGTGATCGCAAGGCCTTTTAACGAGATGAGCTGTGCCAGCTCGGTTGACAAAGAGTTACTGAAGCAACAAGGGCCGCAATTGATGGTTGCTACTGGTCTGGCATTAAGGAGCTTTTCACCATGGCACATATAAATTTATTGCCGTGGCGCGAAGCAGCGCGCAAAGAGCGGCAAAAGCAATACCTGAGTATTCTGACTGCAGTCGCCCTGATCAGTTTTATGCTGGTTTTCGTGGTGAGCTCGATATACAGCGCCAGGTTGGAAGGCCAGCAAAAGCGCAATCAGTACTTGCAGGCTGAAATAAGCAAACTGAACCGGCAAATTGCAGAAATTCGTGATTTGAACGAAACCAAGAATAGCCTGCAGCAACGAATGGCGCTGATTACTCAGTTGCAAGGTAGCCGTAATCTGGGAACCCAGATCATGGATGAAATTGTGCGGGTAGTACCCAGTGGGGTTTACCTGACCAGTCTGGAGAAAAAAGGCAACGCAATCCTGATCAATGGCCGCAGTGAGTCTAACAACCGCTTAGCGAATATGATCCGTCTGGTCGAGGACTCGGAGTTGCTGTCCGATCCTTTGCTGGAGTTTATTGAAACAGGTCGCAGCAATCAGTTGCTCAGTGACTTTAAAATGCATGTCCGGGTGCAGGGGTTTGAAGTGCTGCAGGGAGAGACGCGATGAAACTGGATTGGAATGTTGATTTTTCCAACATTGACGTCAATGAGCTGACTCTCGATAACATTGGCAGTTGGCCAGCTGTGGTGAAAGCTATCTTTGCTGCGGTGGTGGCTGTGGCTGTGGCGGCACTGAGTTATTACCTGTTGGTTAGTAGCAAAATCGATGATCTGAATGCCGCTCAACGGCAGGAAACTCAGCTGCGGCAAGAATATCGCACCAAGTATGCATCGGCTGTGAATCTGGAGCCCTATAAACAGCAAATGGCTGAGATGGAACAAACCTTTTCATTTTTGCTGAAGCAATTACCGGCAACGCATGAAACACCAGGCTTATTGGACGATATTACCTATGTGGGTACTACCAGTGGTCTGAACTTTGTGCGGATTAACTGGATGCCGGAAATTGAAAAAGAGTTTTATACTGAGCTGCCGATACGGATAGATGTGATTGGTGATTACCATCAGTTTGGTAATTTTGTCAGTGAAGTGGCTCGCTTACCCCGCATTGTCAGTCTGCACGACTTTAATATCGCTGCGGAGCAGGATGGTAAGCTGCGTTTTAATGTGGTCGCAAAAACCTACCGTTATAAGGAGGCTGACCAATGAGATGGTTGTGGTTAGTTCCAATGACACTCCTTTTAACAGCCTGTTTTGATGATATGGCAGATATTCATCAGTTTGAGGCCGAAGTAAAAGCGAATACCCGAACCCGCATAGAGCCCTTGCCTGAAATGCAAGAGTTTCAGCACATCGCGTATCAAGGGGCGCAGTCAAGAAGTCCATTTGCATTGCCTCGGCGCGAGGCGATACAGGAACGCTTTGTACAACAACGCGATTGTCCGCACCCCGATCCGAATCGGCGGCGGGAGCCACTGGAGAGTTTTGCGTTAGATAACCTGATCATGAGTGGTACTCTGGGCGACAGTAATCAGTTATGGGCTTTGATTCAGGCAGGGGATCAAACCTTGCATCGGGTTACCAGGGGTAACTATCTTGGTTTGCACCACGGCCGGGTGCTTGCGGTTACGTCAACGCATATTGAATTGCTTGAGCTGATCCCTGATGGAGCAGGCTGTTGGCAAGAAAGAACGACAACGTTGCAGATGGCTGGATCTGCTAATTAACAGGTGTGTAATGCATGATGGATAAGATGACTAAAACAATGACAAACCATGTAAAATACGCCATCTACAAGGCTATGGTATTAATGGTGTTGCTGAGCTTGCCAGCAACCGCAAAGCCATTGTTGCATGATGTGCGTTACAGCCCATTAATGAGCGGTGAGACTGAGCTTGAGTTCGTGTTCGATCGAACACTTAACCAGTCGCCAGATGTGCAGGTGTTTAATCAACCAGCGCGGATAGAACTGCAGTTTAGCGATATCAGCGTGGATGCTGCACTGGCTAAAATTGATGTTGGCCGCTCGGGTATTAAAGAAATCAATGCATTTACGGAAGATCAAAGTGCCCGCATTGTGATCTATCTGGAACGCTTGAACCCTTATCAGACCCGTCAGGAAGGAGGCAGTTTTTTCCTGCATCTACAAGATAGCAGAGCAGAGGCTGTCCCAGCGTACAACAATGAAATTAAACCACGTGCTCTAAATGCCATACAGGCGATTGATTTTCGCCGTGGCGAGCGTGGTGAAGGCCGTGTTTTGGTATTCCTTCGCAATAATGCAGCAGCAGTCAATGTGACTGAGCGTGCTGGCAAACTGCATTTGGATTTCCACAACACCAGCATTCCTGATGATATGCTGTATATTTTAGATGTAATGGATTTTGGTACCATTGTCCGTCAGATTGAAACCTTTCATCAGGACGGTATTAGCCGTCTGGTGATTGAACCTACAGAGGCTTTTACCCACAGCTATCAGCAAGTTGATAATATTTTCACCCTTACCGTGCAGCGTGACACCACCCAGCGCAGTGTCTTGGGTGGCCGTGATTACCAGGGGCAGGCTATTTCACTGAATTTTCAGGATATTCCAGTTCGGACTGTGCTGCAAATTATTGCTGATTACAATAACTTCAATTTAGTCACCAGCGACTCTGTGACTGGTAACGTGACCTTACGACTGGATGGTGTGCCCTGGGACCAGGCGCTTGATATTGTGCTGCGGGTGCGTGGGCTTGATAAACGGATGGATGGCAATATTCTGATGGTTGCTCCAACTGACGAGTTGGCCAGCCGTGAGGCCCGTGAGCTGCAAGCCAGGCTGGATGTTGAGAACCTGGAACCACTGTATTCTGATTTTCTGGTGATCAATTATGCCAAGGCAGCCGACATCGCCACCTTGCTTCGTAACCAGGATACCAGCTTGTTATCGGAGCGTGGCGCTGTCTCGGTCGATGATCGGACCAACACCATTTTGATTCGTGATACCAGTCGCTCCATAGAAAATGCCCGCCGTTTAGTGGAGCGATTGGATATCCCTGTTCGGCAGGTGCTGATTGAGTCGCGGATGGTGACTGTGAAAGACAATGTGCAGGAAGACTTGGGCATTCGCTGGGGATTCTCAGACCAGCAGCGGACTAAAGGTACTTCAGGAACCGCTGCAGGGGCTAATACAATTGCTGGAGGGGTGATTCCCAGTCTGGATCAGCGCTGGAATGTCAATTTGCCGGTAACGAATCCGGCCGGGAATATTGCCTTCCATGTTGCTAAATTGTCAGATGGCACCATTCTTGATTTAGAGCTGTCGGCATTGGAGCAAGAAAACAAAGCTGAAATCATTGCCAGCCCAAGGATCACCACTTCGAATCAAAAAATGGCCCGTATCGAGCAGGGTACTGAAATTCCCTACGTTCAGGCGGCTTCCAGTGGCGCTACCACAGTCACCTTTAAAAAGGCGGTATTAAGCCTGGAAGTGACCCCACAAATTACACCGGATAACCGTATTATTCTGGATTTGGTGATTACCCAGGATACCCGTGGTGACACGGTGCAAACCCCAACTGGTCCTGCAACTGCCATAGATACACAGCGCATTCAGACCCAGGTATTGGTGGATAATGGGGAGACCATTGTCTTGGGTGGAATTTATCAGCAACAAGCCATCTCGGCTATTTCCAAAGTTCCGCTATTTGGTGATATTCCATACATTGGTCGTTTATTCAAAAATACCAGCGAATTTAATGAAAAGACGGAGCTGTTGATTTTTGTCACGCCAAGGATCTTAACCGATGGTCAGTAATCGACATCCGGTTCAGCGTTAACCAAGCAACAGGCCGGCAATGTCCGGCCTGTTTGCTGAGTAGCTGGCATACCCGCTAATATTTTTGAAATAAGCTTGCCAAGCGAACGCCATTGCTGACATAATTCAGCGCTTCAAATCTTCGTGGGAGCCTTGGTTCCTGACTTTAAGTTCACCAAGACAATGAATTAGCACGACGACATATGGCAGAAAAACGTAATATTTTCCTTGTAGGTCCTATGGGTGCTGGTAAAAGCACAATTGGCCGTCATTTGGCAGACATGCTGCATCTTGATTTCTATGACTCGGATCAGGAAATTGAACGCAGAACCGGTGCTGATATCGCCTGGGTGTTCGATTTAGAAGGTGAAGCTGGTTTTCGGGTTCGTGAAGAGAACGTCATTCAAGACTTGACTGAAATGCAGGGCATTGTATTGGCAACTGGCGGTGGCTCAGTCACCAGCAAAGAAACCAGAAATCGGCTATCTGCTCGCGGTATTGTGGTGTACCTGGAAACTCCAATCGAAAAGCAGGTTGCCCGTACGCAACGCGATAAGCGCCGGCCCTTGCTACAAACCGAAGAAGACTCAGAAGAGGTGCTGACCCGCCTGGCGGCAGAGCGCAACCCCTTGTATGAAGAAATTGCGGATCTGACCGTGCGGACCGATGAGCAAAGTGCTCGGGCGGTCGCCAGTCAAATCGTCGAGCAACTGGGTTTTTGATTCTGCTTTAACATCTTTTTTGTTTCAAAAGAGGGGGCTGCTTATGCATCGTGTTCAGGTTGAACTGGGTGAGCGCAGCTACCCTATCACTATCGCTTCCGGCTTGTTGCAGCAGCCAAATCATCTGTGCAAGCACTATGCACAAGTGATCATTATCAGCAATGATACTGTTGCCCCTTTGTACCTGGAGGCAGCACGCCGCTTGTTTGCTGATAGCCAGGTACAGCATTTCTTATTACCAGACGGTGAAGCCTTTAAAACGCTTGAACAATTTGGTCATATTCAGACCTTTTTGCTTGAGAATCGCCTGGCCCGCGATGGCCTGCTGGTAGCGCTTGGTGGCGGTGTAGTGGGTGATCTCACCGGCTTTGTGGCTGCTTGCTATCAGCGAGGTATTGATTTCATTCAGATTCCTACCACTTTACTGTCGCAGGTTGACTCTTCGGTGGGTGGAAAAACAGCCGTCAATCACCCGCTGGGTAAAAATATGATCGGAGCTTTCAAGCAGCCGCAGCAGGTACTGATTGATACCGATGTGCTTGCTACCTTGCCCAAAAAAGAGTTTGCTGCAGGCATGGCGGAAGTGGTGAAGTATGCTCTGATCGCCGATCCGGACTTCTTTGATTATCTTGAGCAGCATGCTGAAGCGATTGAGCAATTAGAGCCGGCCGTTTTAGCAACCATGATAGCGCACTGCTGTCAGATGAAGGCAGATATCGTTGCTGCAGATGAGACGGAGCAGGGCAAACGTGCTTTATTGAATCTGGGGCACACCTTCGGACATGCCATTGAAGCCTGGCTTGGCTATGGTCACTGGCTGCACGGTGAAGCGGTTGCCGTTGGTATGATGATGGCTGCGCAATTAGCACAGAGTCGCGGTTGGTTATCGGTGTCTGAGCTCGATCGAATCAAAAGCTTACTGATACGCTTTTCCTTGCCAGTAGTTAAACCAGAAGGCATGTCGATACAAGACTTTATGCCCTACATGAAAACAGATAAAAAAGTCCGTGCAGGCAAGATGCGGTTTGTATTGCCAACCTCCTTTGGCTATAGTGAAATCATTGATGATGTTGATGAAGCTGAATTGTTGAGTGTTTTTTCCTGAATGTCGCTATCGCCTCTAGCTGCTAAGCTGCAAGCTCACTCCACTCTCCTGTCTTCGCAGCGTGAGCTGCTGGAGCGGGTATTGTTTCAAATTGAGTTTAATGGTTTTCAGCACATCCATCTGATCGGTGGGACCGGGGCTGGCAAAACCACACTGACCCTGGTCCTGGCAGAACTGCTGTCGGACACCATGAATCTGGCTTATTTTGCTGCTCAGCCGGATATGACAACAGCACAGTGCCAAAAGCTTCTGCTGCAGCAGTGGTTTGGTCAGGGCGAGTTCGATGCGAACTTCATGGCGTTGCTGGAACAGCCCCAGCAACAGCCGCTGGTTTGGATCCTGGACGGCCAGGGCAGCCTGCCACTCAGTTGTTTGTCGATGCTGCGGGCTCATCCCATTCATATTATTACCACTGGTCCAAATGCTTTGCCGGATGCTGATTTAAACCTGGCGATTGCCCCCTTGACTGAGGCGGAAGCTGAGCAGCTGTTGCCGGTGCAGATGTTACAAACACGCTCAGCAGCAGAGCGTTTGCAAATGGCGGCAGGTAATTTACACCGCTTGTTAGAACCGGAGGTGATTCAGGAGCAAAGCGACAGCAAGCCAGTTGCTTTGTTGGCGCAAAAGTATCGCACAGCTTCACTGGTGCTTGCTGTGCTGGGTGTAATCGCGATCCTGATGTTTTGGTGGCTGCCTCAACCGTCTGAGCCAGAAGCCGTTGTGGCTGATAATCAGCCAAGACCGGCACTGGAGTCGTGGCGTCCGGCCGAACCTGTTATCGCTGAGGTCGCTGAGGTTGAAGCATTGCCTGCTAACGAACCTGTTCCGTTACCGGAGGATGAAACGGTAGCTTGGGTGCTGCCAGAGCCAGAGCCAGAGCCAGCTACGGCTCAGTCAGTGCTTGCGACACAAGGCGGCACTACAGAACCAGCAGCGACGAATGAGCCAACAATTTCGCTTAGCCAAACGAATCACGAAGAGCACACGGCAGAGGTAGCTTTAGATGCCATAACGGATGCCGGGGTTCAACCCTCATGGCAGCATGATGAAGCTGCACTGCTAGCTATGAATGACAGCGACTATGCATTGCAACTTGGTGCTTTTGCCAACCTGAATGCTGCGATCGCTCTGCGGCAGTCCTACCCGGAGCTGGCTGTACTGATTTACCAGCGGCAGCTTAATGGCCAATCACAGTGGGTGGTGGTGCTAGCTCCCTACGCAACGGCTAATCAGGCCAGAGCTATGCGAGCGGAGCTCCCTGCGAGGCTTAGAGCTGAGACTCCGTTTATCAAAGCCATGCAGCAGGTTTGGCAGGAAATTCATGCAGTGCAACCAGCCCAAGGTAGTCGTCGGCAATGAGCAAATCCAAGCAACGCGCCTTTCTGAAATGGGCCGGCGGCAAGTACAATCTGGTCGAAGCGCTTTCACGTTTTTTGCCGCAGGGCGATACACTGGTCGAGCCCTTTGTCGGTGCTGGCTCGGTTTTTTTGAATACCCAGTATTCTCGCTATCAGCTCAATGATATTAATCAGGATTTGATCAGCCTGTACCAAATTGTTAAACAGCGGCCAGACCAGTTTGTAGCCGATGCCAGAGCCTGCTTTGTAGCAGCCAGTAATCAAAAAGATTGTTACCTCAATTTTCGGCAGCGATTTAATCACAGTGTCGATAGCTATGAGCGCGCTGTGCTTTTCTTGTACCTTAATCGCCATGGTTACAATGGCTTATGCCGTTATAATTTGAAAGGCTTGTTTAATGTGCCTTTTGGCAGCTATAAAAAGCCCTACTTTCCGGAAGCTGAACTGTACTTTTTTGCCGAAAAGGCGCAACAGGCAGAGTTTAGTTGCAGTAGTTATCAACAGGTGTTTGCAGATCTAACGCCTGGCTCAGTGGTGTATTGTGATCCACCTTATGTACCGCTTAGCAAAACAGCCAGTTTTACCAGCTATGCCCGCCAAGGCTTTAATCTGGATGATCAGGCGCAGTTAGCCAATCTGGCAGAGCAGGCAGCACTGCAAGGTAGCACTGTGCTTATCAGCAATCACGACACCACCCTTACCCGGAAAATTTATCAGCAAGCAAGCCTGCACCCCATTCAGGTAGCGCGTTCTATCAGTCAAAAAGGGGATGGACGAAAGAAAGTGGCAGAGTTATTTGCTTTGTATCAGCCGCCAGTCAGCAATGTGATCAGCGTAGTACCCAAGATACGACAAGCAGCACGCTAACGACAAATATCAATGCCATCACCAAACCAACAATGATGTAAGGTAAAGGGCTTTTGGCAGTAAAGTCTTGTTGTCGTTGCTGTTCGGATTGAACGCCAATAAAAGCACCTGCAACCGCTTTTAACACCTGCTTCCAGGAGGCTGGTTTATGTGTTGTCATTGTTGACTGGCAACATGCGGTCCAGCAGTTCGAGCAAGTCTACAAAGTGAAATTGTGAAGAGCGGCTTTGCCCTTGCAACCAACTTAACCAGCTAAACTGATTAGAGCATTCGAATGAAGTCTGGCAGTGCAGTTTGTTCTGGTCAGAGTGCATCAGCAAAAAAACACAGCCGCCCAGTAGCACTGACACCAGTACGGCGATACGCGTTTTATGCTGCAATAAAGCTTTCATCATTGAAATCCCGGAGCATCCTGACAATGGCGATTACCATAGCAGAAATTCATCCGGGATACAAGTTATTTACTTTTAAGCTGATCTGTTGTGCAGCTTCCTGCCTCTATCGGGCTAGAATGATGCGGTCAAACCAAAAAAGATAGCACGGTCACCACTCTCTTTTTTGGTAGCAAATGCCGAAGCGGTCAGAGTATCCGTGATGGCGTAATTCAGGCTGATGCCTAAATCGTACAGAGACTCATCCGAGTCTTCCCAACCGGCATGCAGACCAATGCTCCACTGATCATTCAAAGCAAACTCGGTAGAGGCTTCAATGTAGATATTATCGAACTCATCGTAATAGAAGGTGATGCCAGCAAAACCAAAGTCGATACCAAGATGGTATTCCAGATAGTCTTCATCAATCCCATCAAAACGGTATTGCAGCACGCCAATGTCCAGGGCGATGCTGTCACTGACATCAAAGCCATAGCCAAGGTAGAGGTTGGTTTCAGAGCCAACCTCTTGATCTGTGGTGCCCCAAAATCCGGCATAAAAGCCCTGATAGTCCGCTTCAATAGAACCTTGGACGTGGAAGTGATTGGTGAGCTTGTAACCCCGGAAGACATACTTGGTCATGCCGCTTACTTCAGCACTGATGCCGACTTCATCGGCCTGGGTCGTACTGTGGCAGCCTAAGGCGATGAGTAACGCGCTGGCTAAGATGGTTTTCTTCATTGCAGTTGTCCTTGTGTTTTGATTATCACACTGCAAGTCCAAGAACTATGCCAGCTTACTTTATTATTTAAAATCATAGGATTAATGTTTTACCTTTCACCCTGCAATGCTGTTTTGTGCTGCACTGGTGCAAGGCTGCTTGCTTTTTGTGCAGCAAAGGCGGGTGCTTTTCCAGCGTAAATTCAGTAAAGTAGCCACTCTTTTCGGCGTGGAGAATCCCTGATGCAACCTTACTTAATTGCCCCGTCCATTTTATCGGCCGACTTCGCCCGTTTAGGCGACGATGTGGATCAGGTGCTGGCGGCAGGTGCCGATGTGGTGCACTTTGATGTGATGGATAATCATTATGTGCCTAACCTGACGATCGGGCCTATGGTGTGTCAGGCACTGCGTGATTATGGCATTCAGGCACCGATTGATGTGCATTTGATGGTAGAGCCGGTGGATGCCTTGGTACCACAATTTGCCGAGGCAGGTGCCAGCATCATTAGCTTTCACCCTGAGGCCAGCCGTCATGTGGACCGCACCCTGCAATTAATCCGCCAGCATGGCTGTGAAGCTGGTCTGGTGCTGAACCCGGCCACACCGTTATCTGTGCTGGATTATCTGATGGATAAAGTCGATTTGATTCTGTTGATGTCGGTGAACCCCGGCTTTGGCGGTCAAAGCTTTATTCCTTCGACCTTGCACAAGCTAAAACAGGTGCGGCAGCTGATCGACCAATCCGGCCGGCCAATCCGGCTGGAGGTGGACGGTGGCGTCAAAACCGACAATATTGCTGACATCGCAGCCGCAGGTGCCGATATGTTTGTGGCGGGCTCGGCCATTTTTAACAGCCCTAGTTACCGCGATACCATAGACGCGATGCGGGCTGAGTTAGCCAAAGTAAAGTAACAGCTGCTGCCTTTAACCGCTGCATGCGGTTATACTGCATGATTCGTTTAAACACCCTATTACGGACAGGATTTATGACAAGCAAGCCGATCGTGCTCAGTGGAGCGCAACCTTCAGGACAACTGACCATTGGCAATTATTTGGGCGCGCTGCGGCAATGGGATCAGATGCAGGACGACTACAACTGTTTGTATTGCATCGTCGATTTGCATGCCATTACTGTACGGCAAGACCCTCAGGCACTTAGAAATGCCTCCCTGGATAGTCTGGCGCTGTATTTAGCCTGCGGCATTGATCCCGAGCGCTCCAGTATCTTTATGCAGTCCCATGTTGCTGAGCACAGCCAGCTGGCCTGGGTGCTCAATTGCTACACCCAGTTTGGTGAGTTGGGGCGGATGACGCAATTTAAAGACAAATCCGAGCGTCACAACAACAACATCAATGCTGGTCTTTTTACTTACCCGGTATTGATGGCCGCAGACATATTGTTGTATCAAGCCAATCAAATTCCGGTCGGTCAGGATCAAAAGCAGCACCTGGAGCTGGCTCGTGATGTGGCCATGCGGTTTAACGCCCTGCATGGCGATGTCTTTACCGTACCTGAGCCTTTTATTCCCAAAGTCGCAGCCCGGGTGATGAGTCTGCAGGATCCAACGAAGAAAATGTCGAAGTCCGACGACAACCCGCAAAACTTTATTGGTTTGTTGGAAGACCCCAAAGTCATCGCCAAAAAAATCAAACGGGCCGTGACCGACTCCGACGATCCGCCGCGGGTGATGTTTGATCTGGAAGCCAAACCAGGGGTGGCCAATTTGCTGAGTATCTTAAGCGGCGTCACCGGTAAAACGGTGGCTGAGCTTGAAGCCGAGTACGAAGGCAAAATGTACGGTCATTTAAAAACGGATGTGGCCGATGCGGTGGTTGCTCTGCTTGAACCTCTGCAGCAGCGCTTTAAAGAAATCCGGGCCGATCAAAACCTGATGCACAAAGTCTTGCATCAGGGAGCTGAACAAGCACGTCACCGCGCTGCGGCAACCTTACGCAACGTCTACGATGCCGTTGGCTTTGTTCTGCCTTAAAGGGCACTGAAGTGAATGCGCCTCTGTCATTGACCGCCTATGAGGTGCTGTTGTTTGTGCTGGCTGCTGCTTGCGGTGGCATCCTTCGTTTCTGGCTAAGTAATCAGCTGAGTCGCTGGTTAGGCATGGCCCTGCCCTGGGGGACCCTGGTGGTGAATGTGAGTGGGGCTTTTGCTATTGGCTACCTGGCAGCACTGTTGCTGGCTGGGGCTGCCCCATCGCTCTGGCTCATTATTGGGGTTGGCTTTTTAGGAGCCTACACCACGGTATCGAGTTATAGCTGGCAAACCTTCAGTTTTTGGCATGCTGGCAGGAAAACCAGGGCCATTGCCAACACCCTTCTTACCCTGCTGCTTGGCATCATCGCGGTCGCCTTTGGTTTTTACTGGGGGCAAGGGTGAGCATTCGTCCACACGTCTACTTGCTGGTTGGGCTGGGCTCTGGTTTAGGAGCCAGCCTGCGCTTGCTGCTGTCTGTTGGGCTGTATCAGCCAGAGGCCCTCTGGCCCTGGGCGACCTTACTGGCCAATTGCGTCGGCTCCATGGCCATGGGGTTTTATGCCACCATGGTAAGCGAGCAGGGTGCCTGGCAGGTCAGCGAAGCGCAAAAGCAGTTTGTACTGGCAGGTCTGTGCGGCGGCTTTACCACCTTTTCGGTATTTAGCTTGGAGTGCTTGTGGTTGCAGCAGACTGGGTATTCTGAACTGGCACTGGCCTATCTGCTGCTGTCATCGGTTGGCTGGTTGTTATCGGTATGGCTGGGACACCATTTAGCTCTCTCAAAAGTACGCCGTTAAACGCACTATCAGCTGGTAATTCCGTCATCACCGCACAGCTCCACTCTTAGCCGATGCCGGGCATGGACTTTTAATGACGACAACCGTTTTCATTGGCCTATTGTGCTGGTTTAGGTATATTGAAAAAAACGAAATCACAGGTAGGCTATGATGGAATTGACCCGCATCATGCATGTTGAAAACGATGAGTCGATTCGCATGATAACAGAAATGGCTCTGGTAGACGTGGCAGGCTTTGAGTTGCTCAGCTGTGATGGCGGTCAGTCGGCGCTGGAGCAAGCCGAAGCTTTTGCGCCAGAGTTGGTTTTGCTGGATGTGATGATGCCCAAAATGGATGGCCTGCAAACATTGGCAGAGCTACGCAAGCTGCCATTGCTGGCGTCTACCCCTGTGGTTTTCATGACTGCCAAAATACAGCAAGCTGAAAAACAGCAGTACCTGGATGCAGGCGCGATTGCGGTGGTGGAAAAACCCTTTGAGCCGATGGAGCTGGGCGATACCTTGCGCGCGCTCTATCAACAAGCACGCCAGGCTTAGGAGCATTAACTGCATGCAGCCACCAAAGATCCCCGAATGCGAAGTCGAACGTTGGCAATCCTTGCAGCACAGCGGGCTGCTGGATACCCCTGGCGAGCCCCGCTTTGATCGTTTGACCCGGCTGGTGCAGCAGTGCTTGCAAACTGAGATTGTGTTGATTTCGCTGGTGGATGCAGAGCGGCAATGGTTTAAATCAAAACAGGGGTTGGACTCATGCGAAACCGGCCGCGACATCTCTTTTTGTAGCCATGCTATTTTGGGGACGGATATTTTTCAGGTGCCCGATGCCAGCCAGGATCCCCGCTTTGCCGATAACCCCCTGGTCACCGGAGCGCCTCACATTCGTTTTTATGCTGGGGCGCCGCTTCAGGTCGACGGGCAGACTATCGGCACCTTGTGCCTGATTGATGCCAAACCCCGCACCCTGGATGCGCGTGAGCAAGCCATTTTACGTGAGTTTGCCAATGCCGTGCAGCAAGAGATCCAGGATCGCTTGCAAGAGCAGGCGCACCAGCAACTGACCGAGCGTGAGCTGCGGTATCGTTCGGTACTGGAAGGGACCCGCATCGGTACCTGGGAATGGAATGTGCAAACCGGGGCGACCATTTTTAACGAGCGCTGGGCTGAGATTGTCGGTTATACCTTAGCAGAGCTGGCGCCCATCACCATCGATACCTGGCTGAGCCTGGCCCATCCCGAAGATTTAACAGCGTCGGCTGCCTTGCTCGAGCGGCACTTTTCGGGCGAGCTTGCTTTTTACGATGTGACATGCCGGATGAAGCATAAAGCGGGGCATTGGGTTTGGGTGCATGATCGGGGCCGGGTGGTAACCTGGACCGACGATGGCAAACCCTTGATGATGTATGGTACCCATGCCGATATCACCGAACAAAAGCAGGCAGAGATGCAGCTGACAGAACAGCGGAGCCTGTTTGAGCAGATTCTTGAACAAACTATGGCCGGGTATTGGGATTGGGATATTGCTGCCAACAAAGAATACCTGAGTCCTTCTTTCAAGCGGATGTTTGGCTACCAGGATCATGAGATGGAAAACTCGCCACAAGCCTGGCAGCGCATTATTTTTCCGGAAGATTTGGCCAAGGTGTTGGCAACCTTCGAAGCTCACGTTAACAGTCATGGCCAAACCCCGTTCGATCAAGTGGTGCGATACCGCCATAAGAATGGTTCTACTGTTTGGGTTCGTTGCGTTGGCAAAGTTATTGAGTGGAGCCCCGATGGGCAGGCGCTGCGGATGGTGGGCTCACACCTTGACCTGACCGAAGAGATGAAGGTCAGAGAAGCCTTGCAACAAAGCCGCGATCAATTCCAAACCCTGGTGGCCAATATTCCCGGCATCACTTACCGTTGTCTGGCCGATGCGCACTGGACCATGGTGTACATGAGCGGCAGCATCGATCCACTTTCCGGCTATCCGGCCAGTGATTTTATCCAAAACAAGGTGCGTAGCTATGCCAGTGTGATCCACCCGGACGACAGCGATTACCTGGAACAGGCCGTTGCCAAAGCCGTAGCCGAGAAAACCAGTTGGTTGCTGCAATACCGGGTTATCCACAAAGATGGCAGCATACGTTATGTCGAGGAGCGTGGCATGGGCGAGTACCATGAGGATGGCAGCCTGCGTTACCTCGATGGTTTTATTCTGGATGTCACCAGTGAAAAAACGTTGAAACGCCAGCTGTTAAAACTCACCGAGCAACTGCCGGGCGTGGTGTACCAGTTTCAGCAGTGGCCCGATGGTCGGACGGCATTTCCTTATGCCAGCAGCAATTTAAAGCTGATTTATGGTGTGATGCCGGGTGAGGTGAAAGAGGATGCCGGCAAGGTCTTTGCTGTCATTGAGCCGGATGACCTGCCGGCATTGGCTGCTAGTATTGAACGCTCAGCCCGGGAACTGACGCTGTGGCAGCATGAATACCGCATTCGAAAAGAGGATGGTGGTATGGCTTGGGTATCAGGCCGGGCGATGCCAGAGCCTATGCCGGATGGCAGTGTGCTCTGGCATGGGTACATTTACGATATTACTGAAACCAAACAGTATTATCTGGCACTGGAGCAGGCCAACGAGCAGCTGCATTTGGCGCAACAACGGCTGGAGCTATCCAGCCAGCAGGCACAAATTGGCTATTGGCAGGCATCTCTTAGAACCGGCTCCTTGTGGTGGTCGCCGATGATTTATGATGTCTTTGGTTTTGATGCTTCCACTACAGAGCCCAGTGTGGCTTTGTTTAAAAGCACTGTGCATCCGGATGATTTGCCGTTGGTCGAGGCCAGTGAGGAAAAAGCAAAGCAAACTGGTTTGCACGATGTGGTGCACCGCATTATCCGCCCGGATGGTGAAATCCGCTGGGTGCATGAATTGGCGCAAATGCTGCCTGAGTCTGATAACCCGGAGCTGATGATGATTGGCTCGGTGCAGGATGTGACCGAGCGTATGCGCATGCAACAGGTGAAAGATGAGTTCATTTCCACGGTCAGTCATGAGCTGCGAACACCGCTGACCTCCATCAATGGGGCCTTAAAGCTGTTGTTGGCGACCCAAAGCAGTTCCATGACTGAAAAAGGACAAAAGCTGCTGCAGGTTGCCAGCAGCAATAGCAGCCGGTTGCAGCATCTGATCAACGATTTACTGGATATTGAAAAGTTGATTGCCGGTAAAATGAATTTTGAGCTGAAAACACAGCCGATTTTACCTTTATTGCAGCAAGCCATCTCGGATCATTCGACCTTTATCCAAAAAGCAGGTTTGCAGCTGCAGCTGGACATAGTGCCGCCGGCAGACCAGGCCAAATTAGTAGTGGATGAGCACCGCTTGCAGCAAATTCTGGCCAATTTGCTGTCCAATGCAATGAAATACTCGCCACAACATGGTGTGGTCAGGATTCAGGCCAGACTTGCTGGCCCTGAACTTGAGATCGCTGTGCAGGATCAAGGGCCTGGTATCCCGCTGGCATTTCATGATCATCTGTTTGAACGTTTTTCTCAGGCCGATGCCAGTAGTGCTAAAGAAAAAGGTGGTACAGGTTTAGGTTTAGCCTTGTGTAAAGAGCTGGTCGAGGGCATGGGCGGACGCATTGCGCTCGATACCGGCTACCAGCAAGGGGCTCGTTTTTGTATTTGGTTTTCGCTTGTGTCCTGAGCTGAGTTGTGGGGAGTTGCCGTGAGTTCTGAGAACAAAAACAAGACACACCAGCAGCGCTTTGCTGCCTTGCAGCAACGTTTTATCGAGACGTTACCTTCAAAGGCAGTGATGATGCTGCAGCAATATCAGAAGCTGGCAGCAGGTGAGCACGCTGCTTTAGCAGAGCTGATTGCTATCAGCCACCAGCTCAGCGGTTCTTGCGGAACATTTCGCTTAACGGAACTGGGCCAGCTGGCACGAGAGGTTGAGCAGCTGGCGCTGAGTATTCAGCAAGAACAAAGGCTTGAGGCAGCTCGGTTATCCGGGCTTGAGAAGGCTGTGGCTGCCTTTCATCATCAAATGCAACATGTGCTGGCGGCAGGGGGCGGTGTCTCAGAAAGTCAGGCCATCGCCAGGCCGGCGCCTGAGCAGATATGGTTGCTACTTGATGATCACAACCTCACCGCTGAATTGACGAGCCAACTGAGCGCCTTTGACTATCCGCTGCAGGTGTTTACTTCCTATCAGGATTGTTTGCAAAGTTTGACCAACCAGACTCCAGCCTTGTTGTACTGCTCTGCCAGCCTGAATGATGGGGTAAGCCAACTGTTCGAGCAACAGCAACTGTTAAAGGTGTTGCAAGATAGGCAGATCCCCTGGATGCTGTTCAGCGACCAAGATAACTTTTCGCTGCGGGCGCAGGCGGCGCGGTATCAGGCGCAGGCATTTTATGTCTCACCGCTGGATGTGCCTGCCATGTTGGGGCGAATTTCGGACTTAGCGGAGCAGCAGGCTGAGTCAGGCGGTCGTGTCTGTGTCATGGACGATGATGTCCTTTTGGCGGAGCACTTTGTGCTGACCCTGCAAACGGCCGGTATTGATTGTCAAATTTTGACGAACCCTGAAAACATCATTGCCGATATTCTGCAGTATCAGCCCGATCTGGTGTTGTTGGATCTCCATATGCCAACCTACAGCGGGCCTGAGCTCGCCGGCGTGATCCGCCAATACGACACACTGAAAAGCTTGCCCATTGTGTATTTATCGGCAGAGCAGGACAAAGCACAGCAACTGAAAGCCATGGCCTTTGGTGCCGATGACTTTTTAACCAAACCCATCAGTGATGCACAGCTGGTTAAGGCGGTACAGGTGCGCCTGCGACGCAGTCGGGAGCTGAAAAACCTGATTGTTAAAGACAGCCTGACCGGTTTAATGAAACACAGTGCCATCAAAGAAGCGGCGGTGCTGGAGTACCAGCGCGCCAAACGCAGTGGTAACACCTTTTGTCTGGTAATGGTGGATATCGATCATTTTAAAAGCGTGAACGATCGCTTTGGTCATGCCATGGGCGACCTGGTGATTACCACCCTGGCTACCTTGCTGCAAAAGCGCATTCGGCGCACGGATAAGGCTGGGCGATACGGCGGTGAAGAATTTCTGCTGGTGTTGCCGGAGTGTGCATCTGAGGATGCTTTGCAGCTGATGCAATCTATCTTAGATAGCTTTGGTACCATCGTTTTTCACAGCAGTGCACAAGACTTTGCCTGCAGCTTTTCAGCCGGTATTGCTTGCAGTAGCGAAGGGTTTGACGATGCGGAGTCCATGCTGGCCCAAGCGGATGGAAAACTTTATCAGGCAAAATCACTTGGTCGGAATCGGGTGCTTGCATAGAATAGACACCAATTCTTTCACCACCATCATTAGCAGCTAACCCAGCTGCTCAGATCGGATCCATTCATGTTATTGATGATCGACAACTACGACTCCTTTACCTGGAATCTGGTGCAGTATTTTCAACAGTTGGGCCAGCAGGTGCTGGTTCGGCGCAACGATGCCATTGATGTGGCTGGTATTGAGCAGTTGGCTCCCGATTATCTGGTGATCTCTCCCGGCCCCGGCACACCGGAGCAAGCCGGGATTTCATTGGCTGTGGTGAAGCATTTTGCCGGTAAAATACCATTGCTGGGTGTTTGCCTGGGGCATCAGGTGATCGCCCACGCGTTTGGCGCCAAGGTGGTGCGGGCGCGTGAGGTGATGCACGGTAAGAACTCCTGGATCCACCATAGCAACCAATCCATTTTTGCTGGCTTACCAAACCCGCTGAGCATTACCCGTTATCATTCACTGGTGGTAGCCCCAGACAGTTTGCCGGCTGAGCTGTCGGCTCTGGCCTGGACACAGACGGCCAGTGGTGAACTGGATGAGTTGATGGCGCTAAAGCACAACACCATGCCGTTAGTGGGTGTGCAGTTTCACCCTGAGGCTATTTTATCCGACGCAGGTTTGGTGTTACTGCAGCAGTTTTTAGTGCAAAATAATGGCCCCTTGTCAGGAGTTGCTTGACAGCAAGTGATGCGCTAAGCAGTATGAAAAACAATTTTTTCTAAACAATGCACGAGGCTGAAATTCAGTGATGAATGCCCCAACGGTAGGAACCGATTTCTCATTACGCTTCTTTGATGTCCTGATTGGGGTTGATCCAGCACGACGACAAGGCAAAACCGGCCAGCAAGAGCAAGCGCAGCAACGTACCTTGTTGGCAGTCGAAGCTGCTGCCAGAAAAGCGCGGATGGCGGATGCCAAGGCAAAAGAACAATTCGGCGAATTTGCTCAGGCGCATTTGCACGATCAGGTCGCAGACTTATTGGCAGAGCGGCTCACCTCGCTGGAGGATGTCAAAGCCAGCTTGTTTGATTTGACGCCCGATTTTTATGCCTTGCTGGATTTGCTTAGTGCCAAAGCCGTAACCTTAAATCAGTTAGATCCAGCCATTAAGAAAGTACCCTGGTTGGTGGACGACTTACTAAAGCTCATCAATCAACCGAAGTACCGGGGCAGAACCGCGTCCGGCGGCTTGATTAAAGATGTAAAAACCGGCTTGCGCTTTCTTGGCCTGGAGACTTTGCAACTTATTATTCCATTGTATGGAATGAAGCGTTGTATGCCGCATTCGACCGAGCCTTTTCATGGCTTAAAAAACGTTTTGTGGGAGTACAGCCTGGCAACAGCGAATGCTGCCAGAACGCTGGCAGAGCTGTACCGTGAACATCCTTATACCGCTTTTTGCAGTGGCTTGTTTCATACGCTGGGGCATGTTGCGGTGGTGCGCAGTTATTTAAGAACTTACCAGCAGGTCAAGCGTGATGAACTGCTCAAAGCGCGAGAGGCGCGGGATATTAAACTGATCGATGCGTTGGATGTACTGGAGCCTGAAGCCGATTTCTTGAGTGAGCAACTGACCGAGCATGCTGCGGTGCTGAGTGCCGATCTAACATCCCGCTGGGGCTTGCAGCGACTGCCACTCTGTCAGACACTGGATCAATTGGCGGAAGGCGTTGGGTACAGTGGTGCCTCGCCCATGGCCCGGGTGGTGCAGCAAGCTCAGACCTTTGTGCAATGGCAGCAATTGAAAAAACGCCAACGGCTGGAGCCCGCTGAAATGCAGAGTATGCTGAAAGCCGTTGGCATGACCAAAGACGCTTTACAACTGCTGGTACAGACCAATTTGTTGAAATTGGATGTCGAAGGCTAAATTTTTTTTCCGATAAACATGCAAAGTGCCAGAGCAGCTGCGGTAGCTTACTGCTTTCTGGCCAGCAAGGATGGTTTCTTGCTTGTTTGAACCGTCTGCCTGATTTGCACTGAATCGTGCCTGCTTAGTTATTCACTCCCGGTGCAAATCTATCTGTAGCCCTTGTTTTTATTGGCTTCGCTGCGTTTCTCACTGCAGACAGCGTTGAAATATTCTGCAATAATGCGTTATCAACGTTGCGATGTCTTAGTGTAGAACACTGCATCCAGGCCACTAGCAAAAGAGGTAAGCAATCAATGGCAGAACACATTCAGGTCACCCGCAGTTTGTTTGATGACGTGATGGTCCCCAACTATGCCCCGGCGAAAATGATTCCGGTAAAAGGCCGGGGATCACGGGTTTGGGATCAGGAAGGCCGTGAGTACGTCGATTTTGCAGGTGGTATTGCAGTCAGCAGTTTGGGGCATTGCCACCCGGCTATGGTGAGCGCTTTAACTGAGCAGGCTGGTAAGTTATGGCATTTAAGCAATGTGCTCACCAATGAACCTGCACTGCGCCTGGCCAGCAAGCTGGTACAACAGACCTTTGCTGAAAAAGTCTTCTTTGCCAATTCCGGAGCCGAAGCCAATGAAGCCGCTTTTAAACTGGCACGGCGCTGGGCACTGGATACCCATGGCGAGCACAAGCAAGACATCATCTCTTTTAGCAAAAGCTTTCATGGCCGGACCTTTTTTACCGTAACGGTTGGCGGCCAGGCCAGTTACTCCGATGGCTTTGGTCCAAAGCCAGGGGCTGTACTTCATGCCGAATTTAACAATCTGGATAGCGTCAAAGCTTTAATCAGTGAGCGTACCTGTGCGGTGGTACTGGAGCCTATTCAGGGTGAGGGCGGTATTATTCCTGCCACTAAGGAGTTCCTGGCTGGTGTTCGGGCACTCTGCGATGAGCACCAGGCCTTGCTGGTGATGGATGAAGTGCAAACCGGTGTTGGTCGTACCGGCCAGCTGTATGCCTACATGAACTACGGTGTCATACCAGATATTCTGACCACCGCGAAATCACTGGGCGGCGGCTTCCCGATTGGTGCTATGCTCACCAGCACCGAGATTGCTAAGCATCTGAAAGTTGGCACCCATGGTACCACCTACGGCGGCAACCCACTGGCTTGCGCTGTGGCTGAAGCGGTGATTGATACCATCAATACACCAGAAGTACTGCAGGGCGTTTTGGCCAAAGAGCAACTGTTCCGGCAGCGCTTGGATGCGATTAACGAACAATACCAGGTGTTTAGCGAAGTGCGTGGTAAAGGGATGTTGCTGGGCGCTGTTCTGAATGAGCAGTACCAGGGGCGGGCTCGGGATTTCTTCCTGGCGGCGGCGGATCATGGCTTGATGGCGTTGGTTGCTGGGGTCAATGTAGTGCGCTTTGCGCCATCGCTGGTGATCACTGAGCAGGATATTCAGGATGGCATGGATCGCTTTGAAAAAGCCGTTGCCCAAGTGGTGAATGCGGCCTGATCGATAAAAAAGCAATAAGGCGTTTAAACGTCGAAATGAAGCACTGAGGCAGCCTGGCTGCCTCTTTTATCTGTTCCTAATTGGAGTAAGCGACAATGATTGTGATTCGCCCAATCCGTGCCGATGACTATGCTGCCTTGTACGACATTGCGGTAGAGTCTGGCCATGGCTTTACCTCCTTACCGGTCAACGATGAGCTCTTGATGCGTAAAATCAGCCGTTCAGAGCGCTCGTTTCTAAAGACCGTGACGACGCCGGGTGATGAAGGCTACTTGTTCGTATTGGAAAATACGGAAACCGGCCTGGTGATGGGGACCAGCGCGCTCGAGGCTGCGGTTGGTTTGGATGATGCATTTTATCATTATCATCTGGGTAAAGTGGTGCATAGCTCGCGCTCGCTCAATGTGTACAAAACGGTCGACATTCTGACTTTATGCAACGATTACACCGGCGCCAGTGAGTTGTGTACTCTGTTTTTACGGGAAAACTGCCGGCAGAAGAACAACGGCAAGCTGCTGTCCAAGTTCCGGTTTTTATTCTTAAAAGAGTTCAGTGAACGGTTCTCTGATCGGATCATTGCCGAAATGCGCGGGGTTTCTGATGAAAATGGCAACTCTCCATTCTGGCAATGGTTACAGGAGCACTTTTTTTCAGTAGACTTCCCCACGGCAGACTATTTGACCGGTATTGGTCAGAAAGTCTTTATTGCCGAGCTGATGCCAAAGTATCCAATTTATGTCAGCCTGCTGAGCAAAGAAGCTCAGGCTGTGATTGGCCAGGTGCACGGTAAAACCCGGCCCGCTATTTCTTTGCTGCAGTCGGAAGGGTTCTCGCATCGCGGCTATGTGGATATTTTTGACGCCGGCCCAACGGTCGAAGCCAACCTGGAGCATATTCGGTCGGCGCGTGATAGTGAAAAGCGGCAGGTTCGCATTGGTGATGTGCCCAAAGGACAGCCGTATATGGTGTGCAACACGCAGCTGCAAAATTTTCGCGCTACCTGGCTGGAGCTGGCTGTGCCAGAAGACAGCGATGAAGTGGTGCTGCCTGCAGCCTGCGCTGAAGGGTTACTGGTTCAGACCGGTGACTGGGTTCGTTTAACCAGGATTTAATTCCTGCATTCTGAAACAGTAGTTTTGGATCAGAAACTAATTTAGGGGAGTAGCATGACACATCCTGTACAGTTTATTCAGGGCGAGTGGGTGGCTGGTGAAGGCCATTCGTTTGTATCCATCGATCCAGCCAAGAACCAACAGGTGTGGCAAGGCAATACGGCATCCGCTGCTCAGGTACAAGCGGCTGTGGCTTCAGCCAGGGCTGCTCAGTATAGCTGGGGACAGCTCAGCTTTGAGGAGCGCTTAGGCTTTGTCAAAGCCTTTGGTGAGCAGTTAACGGCTAAAAAAGAAGTGCTGGCAGCGTGCATCGCGGAAGAGACGGGTAAACCCTTGTGGGAAACCCGCACCGAAGTGGCGGCGATGATTGGCAAAATTGATATTTCCGTGCGTGCTTATCAGGAGCGTACCGGCAGCAAAGAAAACCCGATGCCACAAGGCAAAGCCTTCCTGCGCCACAAGCCGCATGGTGTGGTGGCAGTGTTTGGGCCTTACAACTTTCCGGGCCATTTACCCAATGGCCACATTGTGCCGGCCTTACTGGCGGGCAATACCGTTTTATTCAAACCCAGTGAACTGACACCCAAAGTCGCCGAACTAACGGTAAAACTATGGCAACAGGCTGGCTTACCGGCTGGTGTGCTCAGCTTGCTGCAAGGCGAAGTGGAAACCGGCAAAGCCCTGGCCAGCCATGATGATATCGATGGCTTGTTCTTTACCGGCAGTTCCCGTACCGGTCACATTTTGCACCAGCAATTTGCTGGCCGGCCAGAAAAAATTCTGGCGCTGGAGATGGGCGGCAACAACCCGCTGATCGTGCAGGATGCAGCGGATATTGATGCTGTGGTGCATGATATTGTCCAGTCGGCGTTTATCTCCGCTGGCCAGCGTTGTACCTGTGCCCGCAAACTGTTTTTGCCGGCGACCGAGCAGGGCGATCGTATTCTGGCACGTTTGCTGGATGTGACTGCCAACATCAAGGTCGGCTTGTACGACGATGACGATCAGCCATTTATGGGCTCGATGATTTCGGTAGCTGCTGCTAAAGGCATGTTGGATGTACAAAGTCAGCTGCAAAAAATGGGCGGTCGCTCCTTGCTGGAAATGAAGCATTTGCAAGCAGACACCGGCCTGGTGTCGCCTGGTATTATTGATTGCAGCCTTATCCAGGATTTCCCGGATGATGAGCATTTTGGCCCCTTGCTGAAAGTGTTCCGCTTTACCGACTTTGATGCCGCTATCGATGCTGCCAACCGCACCAGCTTTGGCTTATCGGCTGGTTTACTGAGTGACAGTGCTGAACTCTATGAGCATTTTTTCCGCCGCATTCGTGCCGGTATTGTGAATTGGAACCGTCCAATTACCGGTGCCAGTTCGGCAGCGCCTTTTGGTGGGATTGGCAAAAGTGGCAATCATAGGGCCAGTGCTTATTACGCAGCGGATTACTGCGCCTACCCGGTGGCCTCGGTTGAACTGGAGAAGGTGCAGTTGCCAGAGCAGCTTTCGCCCGGACTGAAATTCTAACTAAAAGCCGGCACAGAAAAAAATTTGATCGGGGCTTTGGCCCCGATTTGTTTTCTGGGCTAAATTTTGCTTAACTGTTAGGCAACTACAGCACTCTTAAGGCAGTATCGCGACCATGGTGATCGATAAACCCGGCTACGAGCACTTGATCCAGTTTCTGGCAGAGAATTTGTCTTTGTTTGAGCAGGCCGGTACAACCAGAGCGGATAACAAAAGCGTCGGCGAGTTGTTAGAAGAGTGCATCGCAGAACAAATCATTCACCTCTGTACCCAGCATACCGAGCTGGAAATGAATCACCGCAGCATTATTATCCGTGAGGTTGACGGCATTGTGTACGACTTTCAGGAAGTGCTGTCCAGTGTGCTCGAGAACCCGGTGACCGAAGAACAGGCTGAAATTATTAGCGAAGTGGCGCTGCTGATAAAAAACTTGTTCGATAACGCTGTGGCTGATCTGTTTGACTGAGTAATTCCCTCACTGCTTTCGCTGGCAGCTTGCCAAAGTTTTCGCTAGAATATGCCCCCTTTGTGGTAATACCGAGGTTTTGTGATGGAAGCGTCCGTAAAGTGGCTGGACTCAATGACCTTCGTCGGCTGCTCTGGTAGCGGCCATCAGGTGGTGTTCGACGCCAACAAAGAGCAAAGCACAGCACCAAGCCCAATGGAGATGTTGCTGATGTCTGCCGGTGCCTGTTCATCGGTGGATGTGGTCAGTATTTTGCAAAAAGCCCGCCAGCAGGTGCTGCACTGTGAAGTCAAGCTCACTGCAGAGCGGGCTGACAGCATTCCCCGGGTGTTTACCAAGATGCACCTGCACTTTGAAGTCACAGGGGTCAACCTCAGTGACAAGCAGGTGGCAAGGGCGGTAGAGCTATCCGCCGATAAGTACTGTTCGGTGTCGCTGATGCTGGCTAAAAGTGTCCAGGTCTCGCATTCGTACAGTGTAAAAGCCGCGGAAGGGTTGGTGAAAGCCGACTGACTTCCTGTCGTCAAACCACTGTTGCCACAGGCAGCGGTCGTGGAGAGCACACTAAGTGATCAATCCGTTTGAGAAAATTAAGCTGCATGGCTTTAACAATCTGACCAAAAGCTTAAGCTTTAGCATCTACGATATCTGTTACGCCAAAACCGAGCAGCATCGGCAGGAATACATCGAGTACATCGATGAGCAATACAATGCCGACCGACTGACCGACATTTTGTGTGAAGTAGTGGATATCATAGGTGCCAATGTGCTGAACATCGCCCGGCAGGACTATGACCCGCAAGGTGCCAGTGTCACCATTTTGGTGAGTGAAGAACCGGTACTGGAAAACCCGGACAATTCGGAAAATCCAGGCCCGTTGCCAGAGGCGGTTGTGGCGCATCTGGATAAGAGCCATATTTGTGTGCACACTTACCCGGAAGTGCACCCGCACGATGGCATCTGTACCTTCCGTGCCGATATTGAAGTATCGACCTGCGGTATTATTTCACCATTGAAAGCGCTGAACTTTCTGATCCACAGTTTTGAGTCCGATGTGGTCACCATTGACTATCGGGTACGTGGTTTTACCCGCGATGTCAGCGGTACCAAGCATTACATCGATCACCCGATCAGCTCCATCCAGAACTTTATGGATGAAGAAACCAAAAACGCGTTTCAGATGATTGATGTCAACGTGTACCAGGAAAACCTGTTTCACACCAAGATGATGCTAAAGCAAGGCGATCTGGACAACTACCTGTTCGGTGTTGGCACCGACTCGATGAGCAAAGAGCAGGTGAAAGAAATCAGCAGCAAGGTGTTTAAAGAAATCCGCGAAATTTTCTATGGCCGTAATTTGCCGGATGTGAAGTAAGCTAGGTAATCATCAGTCAATAAAAAAACCGCTCAAACTGAGCGGTTTTTGTTTATCAGTTCTGCGTCTACATTGGGTGACTGGAGTTGATGCGAACTTTGCCACGTAAAGCAGGCTCTCCGCCTTCACAATATTGTGTAAAGTCTACTGCCAAAGTGCTGACCTCAAACTCCTGCTCATTCCATTCATTGGTAAACTCAGTAAACTGAATTTCAAAAATTTCAAAGGAACCGGTTAGGGTGTTGCAGCCACGGCCGCTACCAGAAAAATCCAATCCATTACCATTTGCTGGTTTAAAAGCAGCCCGGGTTGCATTTTGATAGAGACCGGGGGTTAAGTCATTTCCTTCAGGCGCAGCAAGATCCAAATACCACCAAACGGAGTGGTTATGTTCAGTACCTGAGTAGTGTACGGTCAACTTATTTTTATCCCAGCTAGAGGTGGTTAGTTGGCCTGTTTCATTGGTCAGGAAGCGGGTTTGCCCTGCACCAATCCAATCACCCTGGTCACTGTTGTAGTAAAGTACATTGGTGCTGATATCCTTCAGGAGCAGCTCTGCATCTGTGCTATGGCGGCGGCCTAATTCATCCTCTACCGTCAAACGGATCCGAATAATCCCAGTCGTGCTTTCTGTGGGAATATGAATGCTGGTTTCCTTAGTGTCGCTCTGCGTGAAGGTGATACCAAAATCAGTGATTTCCTGCCAATGGTAGTTCGCTGTTAATCCCGTAGCAACCATCGAGTTGGCAGCGGATAATGCTAGCTCGGAACCCGGTGTTACCGAGACTTGATCTTTCCTGATTACGGCTTGTATTGCTGTACTGACAGTCAGCTGTTGATAAAGGTAAACGTATCGCTCTATCCCTAAGGCACTTGTTGCTTCAAAGGACTGCACGGTGTACTTCTTGCCTGGGGTGAGTGCCATACTGGGGCGAATATGCACTAAAGCACCTTCGATGGTGATTTCGGCTGCCACTGACGGCTGTCCCCATTCCCAATTATTAAAAAATCTGTTTAGTTCATAACTTTCGATTGAGCTTACCGGGCGAGAGAATAGAAAAGACAGAGTGCCCATGCTTGGAAAATCATCAAAGTTTGGCGATCCCACCAGACCCAGAAACTCAAAATTATCGTGACGAAAACGCTGTGCGTAGCCAGGGTTGTATAAACCAGGCCAATTCCAGTAAGCACCATCAGTAAATGCAGTCCAGTAGTACAGATCTGTTGGTCCTTGGTTCAGTCGCACCTTGACCAGCTCAGAGTCGACCACCTGATTGGCACTAAGCTGCAATGTATTGTTACGGCTGTCGCTCAGCTCAATCTGCCCCTGATGCGGGTATTCTCCCAAAAAGCCTTGAATGGGCTCGGTCACTTTGACGGCCAAATCACGGCTAAAGTGATTGAGCGCGATTCGTCCCTGATACTCCACGCGGTACAAAGCTGTTGCCAGATCCAGCTCACTGGTCAATTGGAACTGGCTCAGGCTAAACACGTCACCGTCGCTGGAGCGAAAACGTACCTGGTTGTGCTTGGGTTGTACCTGAATCGTACTGAGCAGTTGCTCGGTGGTTAAAGTGATACTCACCGTATCTAAGACGGTGAGTTCCGGGTAATCGCGAAATACCACCTTACTAAGATCCAGCTCCAACGAGTAGCTATGCCCAAGGGCGGTACTGGTTTGTTGATTGATTGTCAGCTTGACTTCACCATTTAAAATGGAGTCAAGCGTATCGACAAAGCAGTCTTCCAATGTATCGGTGAAAACTGTGCCGGAGGTGATAGGCAGAGCTTGATTCAATGATAAAGTACGGCCACCGCCATTGCTACAGATTTGAAAATCCCCGAATGGAACCTGTTGGTGTACCAACGTATGACTGTAATGAGCAAGTTGCAGCATTCCCTCTGGCAGGTTCACCGCGATGGCACCATAGGCATCCAGGTAATCGGCTTCAATCAGGAAGGGCGGCTTATCGTTGCTGCCTCCGGTCTGGCCACCACCTGAGGGAGGGGTACTGTCACCACCGCCACAGGCAGTGAGAAATAGCACAGCAAGGAAGGTGAAAAAATTTAACGCTTTCATCATTAGAATTTCCATTTCCGGGATAAATTTTCCGGAGTGTAATTCTAATAAATAAAATCAGCAATCTAAATGTTTAATTTTTACTCACTGCATTGATTTCTAATCATTTATTCTTTTGCCGGCTAAGAGCGTTTGGGCTTTCTTAAGCGCCTCAGCGCCCCAACCAATCCAATTGTCCGCGGGTATTGGCACGCTTTTTCATCAGGTTCTCAATCAGCGGCGTTAAGATGAGTTCCATTGCCAGGCCCATTTTGCCGCCCGGTACCACCAACGTATTGACCCGCGACATAAAAGAGCCGTGGATCATCTGCAGGTAGTAGGGGAAATCCACGTGCTTGATGCCGCGAAAGCGCACCACTACAAAGCTTTCATCCAGTGACGGGATGTCTTTGGCGCTAAAAGGGTTGGAGGTATCCACCGTAGGCACCCGTTGGAAGTTGATGTGGGTGCGGGAAAACTGCGGGGTAATAAAGTTGATGTAATCGTCCATGCTGCGCACGATGCTGGACATCACCGCTTCACGGCTGTGGCCTCGATCATGGGTATCGCGGATGATTTTCTGGATCCATTCTAAGTTCACAATCGGCACCATGCCGATCAGCAGGTCGACATGCTGCGCTACGTTGTGCTGTTCGGTGACGGCGCCACCATGCAGGCCTTCGTAAAACAGCAAATCGGTATTGGGGCGTAGCTCCTGCCAGGGGGTAAAAGTACCGGGCAGCTGGTTGTACGGCACTGCCTCCTCAAAGGTATGCAGGTACTTGCGATAACGGCCACTGCCATTGCTGCCGTAGCTGGCAAAAAAATCTTCCAGTGCACCAAAATCATTCGCTTCAGGGCCAAAATAGCTGATGTGCTTGCCTTGCTCCATCGCTTTACGTACTGCTAAATCCATTTCCGGCCGGCTGTAACGATGAAAGCAATCGCCTTCGATAAAGGCAGCATCTACGCCTAAAGTGCGAAAAATATGCTGAAACGCATTGCTGGTGGTACTGGTACCGGCACCCGAGGAGCCGGTAATGGCGATGATTGGATTTTTATCGGACACTTCAAGCCCACCCTATGGTATTGGATCCATACCTTATAAGACCTGTGTCATTCAGGCAAGTTGCTTTCATTTAATCCTGATCCGTTACATGCATCGCCTGATAGCGCTTTTCCATCAATTGTTGCATGATGCGGGCTTCGGTATGGCTGACACCCAGTTCAGAGCGAAGTTTATCCAGCATCGGTGCGGCACCGGGCAGCAACTGCCCGTCTTTATAGGCTTGATCCAGTGCCAGCTGGTAGAACTGGCGGCGACGGGATAACTGCTCGGAGAAACCGGAAGCCAGAATACCAGCTGGCAAGGCTACCATGCCAATACCGACGATGGTGATCAGGCCACCAAACAGCTTACCCAGGTCAGTCACTGGGGTGACATCGCCATAGCCTACCGTGGTCAGCGTGACCAAAGCCCACCACATGGCTTGCGGGATGGAGCTAAAATGCTCGGGCTGAATGTCTTTTTCCAGCGAGTACATGGCACAAGCGGCCACCAGCATAATGATAAAGAGCACGGCAAAGGCGGCGAACAAGGAGAAGCGCTCTTCTTTAAACACATTCATCAATAACTGCATGGCGCGGGAGTAGCGGGTGAGTTTGAACACCCTAAGCAAGCGGAAGACCCGCAGGTAGCGTAAATCCAGTTCAATAAGAAAGCCGAGATAAAACGGCAGAATGGCCAGCAAGTCGATAATCGCCATCGGTGAGCGGATATAGCGCCAGCGCTTTTGCCAGTTGCTGCCCTCCTGCTGCTGGTATTCCGGTGCATCGACAATGCTCCAGATCCGGGCGCCGTATTCCAGCGTAAAGACGGTGATAGAAAGCAGTTCAAAATAGAAGAAGTGACGGTGATACGTTTGGTCGATTGCTTCGATGGACTGCAAAATCAGCGCGATAATATTCAGGCCTATCAGCAGGATCAGTGCAATATCCACCCAGAGGTAGCGCTTGTCGTGTTCGGTGGAAGGTTCCAGCCATTTAGCCGTTATGGCGCGTGATACCATGTTGCAAAGTCCTTGTTGTTTTAATGCGGGAGAGATCTATGTCCAGTTTGCTACTCACATTATTTATTGCAATGCTGCTGCCTTATCTGGCCAAGGCGCCTTTGGTTGTGGCGATGCATCGCGAACCTGAAGGATACGATAACCACAATCCGCGCCAGCAGCAAGCCAGGCTGAGTGGCTTTGGTCAAAGAGCCAATGCTGCACATTACAATAGCTTTGAAGCGCTGCTTATCTATGCCTGTGCTGTACTGGCGACAGGTTTGGCTGGAGGCCCTGATCAACTGAGTCTGGTGCTGGGGTGGGTTTTTGTGCTCAGTCGCTGTGGCTACTTGCTGTGTTACTGGTACGATGCAGCGACGGTTCGCTCCCTTATCTGGCTGGTGAGCATGGCGGCAGCTTTTAGCATGATAGGCCGGGCTATCTGGGGAGGTTAGCCCGGCTTAGTTTGCTTAGTTCATTCGAAAGGTCAGGATAATGGGATCATGATCCGATGAACGGTACGGTGATGGTGCATACAGCTTTTGTTGTTGCGTCAGGCTTTTGTACTCCAGACTGTATTGCAGCAAAACAGGTTCATCGGCATTGATAGCCCAGTGCTGAATCTGTGGCTCCAGTGCGGCGAAAGCCGGGCTGGCCAAAGCATGATCCAGCGAGCCGCTCTTGCCCCGAAACACAAAGGAGTAGGAGGGCCCCTCTGTATTGGCATCGAGATACTGCCAGCCCAAGTGTTCCAGCAAGCGGATTGGATCTTCCATCCGGTAGGCATTGAGATCACCCATCAACAACTGGTAAGGGGTTGTGATACCGGTTGGCTGTTGTTCTAACCAGTGATGCAGGGCCTCTGCTGCTTCCAACCGTGCCGCATTCCAGCAAGCCTGGCCATCGCCCTGATCACGCATTTGTGCAAACTGCGGGTGGTCGCGTCTGGGGCAGCCGCCCTTGGATTTGAAATGATTGACGCTCACTGTCAGCATTTTCTGTGAGGACAAATCAAGAAAGCTCTGTGCTACCGGTGCCCGGTGTAGTTGATGAAAAGGTGGCTGTGGCTGGGTGGCGGCGGTACCTGCTTGCTGTACGGCATCCGGCCGGTAAATCAGCCCAACTTTGATCACATCACTGCCGGGTTGTTCTGCCGTTTTTACCATGGCATAGGGGCGATCCGTTGCTGCATTTAAGGCGGTCAATAAAGTGGCGATGGCACTGCCATCAGCATAGCCATTATTTTCCAGCTCAATCAGCCCGACAATATCAGCATCCATTGCCAGAATGGCGGCAGTTAATTTAGCCTGTTGCCGTTCTAGCTCCAGTTGACTGCTGGCGCCGCGACGGGTTGGGAAGGGAGGATCCTGATCAGCCCCGGTAAAGAAGTTCAGTACATTAAAGCTGGCTACCCTTAGTTCACCATTTTGGCGTGGTGCCGGAGGGGATGGTCTTGGGTTTTGTGGTTGCCAATCGGGTTGGCGGGTAGGTACCAGCCGGTAACCACGCAGATCCTGAATCAGGACGCCTTCAACACCACTGAACGTATCGCCAAGGCGCAGACTGTGCTCGGCACTTAAACCCGACGGCGGGTAAGGCAAGGGCTCCGGGTTTTGCTCCAGGCTACCATCATCCAGCACCAACATACGGCGCTCCTGCAGCGCCTCATGCGCCTTTGCGGCGTCACCTGGCAGATGGATCTGGGTCGGGGTCCATAAACGTTTATCGGCCAGTGTCAGCTCGCCAAAGCGACCCAGTCCAAAGGTGCTGTTGACTACCAGCGGCTGTTCGAAGCGCAGCCACATGCCTTCCAGTGCCTCCCAACTGAGCTGCTCAGGCAACGGTAGTTGTATACGGAGCGGTTTGGCCTGGCTCTGACCGCAGCTTTGCAGCTCAACATCAATCAGGCTGGTCAGTTGTTCGATTTCCGCTACCCGGCCCTGTATGGCCAGCAACTGGCCTAGTTGCAACTGGGTAAGGCGGCCATCATCCGGCAAAAAGAGTGCCTGGGAAGCTGTTTGAAGTGCTACTGGCCCACTTTGTTGCAACAACCAGCCCGCTCGTGGCGTATCGGGGTAGATGTAAGCCGTTAACACACCCTGGGTCAGCACGGTCTGGCCGAGTTTAGGACTTTGCTCTCCTTCACCCTGAATGCTGGAGATAGGGGTGACAGGAAGTTGGCACAGCTCGGCAGCCGGTTGGGCGCAACTGTTGAGTGCCAGGCTGCTGGCAAGGGCAAAACAAAAGCTGTAGAGGGTTTTCATCATGAGCTCGCTTTGAGAGTTTGGTTGGGCGGTGCTGAATAAAAACCCGCCGAAGCGGGTTGGTTGTCATTAGTTTGCTTTACTGCCCTGCTCGCGGGCGACAGCCCGGTAGCCAATATCTTTGCGGTAAAACATACCTTGCCAGCTGATTTGCTGTGCCAATTGATAAGCTGCCTGTTGCGCCGCAGTGACATTCTCACCCAGTGCCGTGGCACAGAGTACCCGGCCACCATTGGTGACAACTTTGCCATCTTTTAGCTCAGTGCCGGCATGGAAGACCTTGGCTTTGGCCGAGTCTGCCGTGCTAAGCCCCTGAATTTCTGTGCCCTTGGCGTAATTGTCCGGGTAGCCTCCTGCTGCCAGCACCACACCCACAGCTGCATCTGAGCTGAACTGGATTTCGCTTTGCGCCAGCTTGCCTTGAACGGCTGCCTGACACAGCGCTACCAAATCTGACTCCAATCGCATCATAATGGGCTGAGTTTCCGGATCGCCAAAACGGCAATTGAATTCCAGTACCTTGGCAGTACCATCCGGCGCTATCATCAGGCCTGCATACAAAAATCCGGTAAATACGTTGCCTTCAGCAGCCATACCGCGCACAGTTGGCTCTATCACTTGTTGCATTACCCATTCATGCACGGCCGGGGTCACCACTGGGGCAGGGGAGTAGGCACCCATGCCGCCCGTATTCGGGCCTTTATCGCCTTCATCACGGGCTTTATGGTCCTGTGACGAGGCAAAGGGCAACGCATGGCAGCCATCCACCATCACAATAAAGGAGGCTTCTTCCCCGGTCAGGAACTCTTCAATCACCACCCGGCTGCCGGCATCACCAAACTTGTTGCCAGCCAGCATATCCTCAATCGCAGCAAAAGCCTCGGCCTCGGTTTGGGCAATAATAACGCCCTTACCAGCGGCCAGGCCATCGGCTTTGATTACAATGGGTGTCCCCAGCTGTTGCACAAAGGCTTTGGCTGGCGTAATTTCGGTAAAGGTTTGATAAGCCGCGGTTGGGATCTGATGGCGGGCCAAAAAGTCTTTGGCGAAGGCTTTGGAGCTTTCCAACTGGGCGGCTGCCTGGCTGGGACCAAAGATGGCCAGGTCGTCGGCACGAAATGCATCGACAATGCCTTTGGCCAGCGGAGCTTCCGGCCCAACGATGGTTAGCTCAACCTGTTGCTCTTTGGCAAAAGCCAACAGCGCGGCCACATCATCCGCCGCGATGGCGACATTGTGTAAGGCTGGCTCCAGCGCCGTACCGGCATTGCCGGGCGCCACAAAAACCTTTGTGACCAGAGGGGATTGGGCCGCTTTCCAGGCCAGTGCATGTTCGCGGCCACCGCCGCCGACTACCAGTACATTCATTCGATTGTCCGATTATTGCTGTTGAGGTTTACGAAATTTCAGGGTCATCCGGTCACTTTCACCGATGGCCAGATACCGATCCCGGTCTTGTTCGCCAAGCCGCAAGCTGGGCGGTAAAGTCCAGACGCCACGAGGGTGATCCGCGGTATCCCTGGGGTTGGCATTGATTTCACTACTGGCTTCAAACACAAAACCAGCTTGCTCGGCCAGCTCAATGGCCAGGCTTTGCGGGAAATAGCCACTTTGGGTCCAATCGCTGTCGCGTTTGGCCTCTGGCAGCCGGTGTTCAACCACGCCGAGCACACCACCTGGTTTTAATGCCCGGTAAAAGTGATTGAAGGCAATGCGCATCGCATCTTCACCGCCTTGCATGTACCAGTTGTGCAGATTGCGAAAGGTAAGCACGACATCGGCACTGGCGTCGGGGGCAATCTGAATCGAAGCCACCGGAGCAAACTCGGTCATTTGAACCTTGCTGTAGACTGGATGCGATGCCATTTTTTCGGCAAAGCTGGCTCGAGAGCGCTGAGCAAACTCGGATGAACTGTTGGCCGGGAAATGGGCGGCATACAAGGTGCCTTGCTGGTGCAGCAAAGGAGCCAGGATTTCGGTGTACCAGCCAGCACCGGGGGAAATTTCTACCACGGTGCTGTGTGGTGCGACTTCAAAAAACGACAAGGTTTCGACCGGATTGCGGTAGTGATCCCGTGCTTTATTGGCAGCGGTCCTGCTGGAGTGCTCAACCGCAGCCTGAATAGCGGTTTCAGTCGCAGACAGTGAAGTGCTTAAAAGCAGCGCCGGTAGCAGCAGCCAACTAAATTTCATACCAATTGCAGTCATGGGGGTATCCTTCTTGGGTTGAAAGCATTCTATTATACCCGGTGCGTCCAGCATCGGATTGGCTGGACACCACGCACACCGCCGAGGTGGGCTAGTGTAGCAAAGGCCAGCAAAAAAAGCAGCGATTTACCACACAGCTGTCCGCTGCACTGGATAACGGGCGGTGGTTCTGAAGGCGTTGGCGTTACCTCTTTTGCGCTTATTGTCAGACTATGGTGGGTAGGGTCTGTCCCTGCCAAGCCTTGCTATGCTAGAATAGCGCCCCTTCAAACAGGGTGCTTTATGCTGGATCAGATTAAAATTGTACTGGTGGGAACCACCCACAGTGGCAACATTGGCTCGGTAGCCAGAGCCATGAAAACTATGGGGTTAAGCCGACTTTGCCTGGTGCAGCCAAAAGCTGAACTGGATGGCCATGCCTACGCGCTTTCTGCTGGAGCCAGCGAACTGCTCAGCCAGGCAGAGCACTTTGATACGCTTGAACACGCCATTGCCGATTGTGGTCTGGTGGTCGGTACCAGTGCCCGTTCCCGCACCTTATCCTGGCCCATGCTGGAGCCCAGAGCACTTGGTGAGCTGGCGGTGAAGGAAGCAGCTAGTCATTCGGTCGCTCTGGTTTTTGGTCGTGAAAGCAATGGTTTAAGCAACGAAGAGCTGCAACTGTGCAATTATCATGTCTGTATTCCTGCCAATCCTGACTACAGTTCGTTGAATCTGGCCATGGCGGTGCAAATTGTAGCCTATGAAGTGCGGGTTGCCGCCCTGGCACGGGCGGAGCAGTCTGATGCGGCGGATGCCATCCATTACCCAACGGCCAGTCAGATGGACAATTTTTACCAGCACTTAGAGCAAACACTGGATCAAACGGGTTTTATTATTCGCCAGCATCCAGGCCTGGTCATGACCAAACTAAGACGCTTGTTTAATCGCGCCAGGCCGGAAGAGGCTGAGTACAATATTCTGCGCGGCATGCTGACTTCAGTGCAAAAGCGCTTGGCTGGCACCGCTGATAAAAAATAGTGGTACGGCATGCAGTACCACAGCATCAAAGCTTGTGTTGCAACTCACAGTGATGGCCATAATACCTGACTAAATTACTAGGCTTTATACTTGACTAAAATAGTCAGGAATGTACAATAACCGCTATGAACACAGAGGTTGATGGCTACGCCATCCGGAGTACAGCATGAGATTGACATCGAAGGGGCGTTACGCAGTGACCGCGATGCTGGATGTCGCTTTGCACCACGGCAGCGGGCCTGTTTCTCTGGCCGATATTTCCGAGCGACAGGGTATTTCGCTGTCGTATCTGGAACAACTGTTTGCGCGCCTTCGTAAACGTGGCTTGGTCAGCAGTGTGCGGGGCCCCGGTGGTGGTTATCAGCTCGGGCGTGAAGCAGCGCAGATTGCGGTGGCAGAAGTGATCAGCGCGGTCGATGAGTCGATCGATGCTACCCGTTGTCAGGGCAAATCAGATTGTCAGGGTGGGGTGCGCTGTCTGACCCACAGCTTATGGAGTGATCTCAGTCACCGGATTGAAGATTTTCTTACCAACATCTCGCTGGCTGAACTGGTTGAGCAAAACGACGTACAAGGTGTAGCCAAACGCCAGGACAAAGCAGAAGCAGCGTCCTCCCCGGTAAACAAGATTGAAGTAAGTTGCCAGCTGTAGGCAGCCTAACTGGAGCCAAAGATGAAGTTACCTATTTATTTGGATTATGCGGCAACCACTCCGGTTGATCAGCGCGTGGCAGAAAAAATGATGCAGTACCTGACCTTCGAAGGTCAGTACGGCAACCCTGCATCGCGCTCGCATCGCTTTGGCTGGCAAGCCGAAGAGGCAGTTGAACTGGCCCGTAGTCAGGTCGCCGAACTGGTCAATGCCGATCCCCGTGAAATTGTCTGGACCTCTGGCGCAACTGAGTCCAATAATCTGGCGATTAAAGGCGTTGCAGGCTTTTACCACAAAAAAGGCAAGCACTTAATCACGGTAAAAACTGAGCACAAAGCCGTACTGGACACCATGCGTGCGCTGGAACGGGAAGGCTATGAAGTCACCTACCTGGATGTGGCGGCCAATGGCTTGCTGGATCTGGACGTACTAAAAGCAGCGATCCGGCCAGACACCATCCTGATCAGTGTGATGTTCGTCAATAACGAGATTGGCGTAGTACAGGATATTCCGGCTATCGGTGAGCTGTGCCGTGAAAAAGGCATTGTGTTTCACGTTGATGCGGCGCAGGCAGCGGGCAAAGTCGATATCGATCTGCAGCAGTTGAAAGTGGATTTGATGTCCTTTTCAGCGCATAAAATTTACGGCCCGAAAGGAGTGGGTGCCTTGTACGTTCGGCGTAAGCCACGTATCCGGTTGGAAGCACAAACCCATGGTGGCGGTCACGAGCGAGGCATGCGCTCTGGTACTTTAGCGACCCATCAACTGGTCGGAATGGGTGAAGCTTTCCGCATTGCCAAAGAAGAAATGGCAACAGAGCGGCAGCGTTTTGAAGCCTTGCGTCAGCGGCTGTGGGATGGTGTAAAAGATATCGAGCAAGTGTTTTTAAATGGTGACGACGCACAGCGCGTGCCAGGCATCACCAACATCAGTTTTAACTATGTGGAAGGCGAGTCGCTGATTATGGCACTGAAAGACATCGCCGTATCTTCAGGTTCGGCCTGTACTTCTGCCAGCCTGGAACCTTCTTATGTCCTTCGGGCGCTTGGTCTGAGCGATGAGCTGGCGCACAGTTCGATCCGTTTTAGCATTGGTCGTTACACCACCGAAGCAGACATTGACCATACCGTGAAGGTGGTTAACGAGGCCATCAGCCGGCTGCGCGAGATGTCGCCGCTGTGGGATATGTACAAAGATGGCATCGATTTAAATTCAGTAGAGTGGGTTGCTCACTAAACTTAAGTAACTGACTCAGGAGGTTATAGCAATGGCTTACAGCAATAAAGTAATCGATCACTACGAAAACCCGCGCAATGTTGGCTCCTTTGCCAAAGATGATCCAACCATTGCCACCGGCATGGTCGGTGCACCTGCTTGTGGTGATGTGATGCGCTTGCAGCTGAAAGTAAATGAGCAGGGCGTGATTGAAGATGCTCGTTTTAAAACCTACGGCTGTGGCAGCGCAATTGCTTCCAGCTCACTGGTTACCGAGTGGGTGAAAGGCAAGACGCTGGATGAAGCACAAAAAATTACCAACACCGAAATTGCCCAGGAGCTGGCGTTGCCTCCGGTGAAAATTCACTGCTCCATTTTGGCCGAAGATGCCATCAAAGCAGCCATTGCCGATTACAAGCAAAAGCAAGGTGCTCAGGGGTAAGCATGGCCATAACGATGACGGATGCAGCGGCGGACCGGGTTCGCCATTTTCTGAGCAATCGGGGTAAAGGCATCGGGCTGCGGGTAGGTGTGAAAACTACCGGCTGCTCTGGCCTTGCTTACGTGCTTGAGTTTGTGGATGATCTGAACCCGGACGATGAAGTATTCGATCAGCAAGGGATTAAGCTGATAGTCGATGGCAAAAGTCTGGTTTACATCGACGGCACCGAACTGGATTTCACCCGTGAAGGGCTAAACGAAGGCTTCAAGTTTAACAACCCCAATGTCAATGGGGAGTGTGGTTGCGGCGAGAGTTTCACGGTGTAGGAACCAGGCCTTGAATTACTTTGAGTTGTTTCAACTACCCCAACAGATGGAGCTGGACTCAGCCTTGCTGAGCCAGCACTATCTGCAGCTTCAGCGCCGCTTTCATCCGGATAATTTTGCCAATGCCAGTGAGCGGGACCGGCGTCAGTCGGTGCAGCAGGCGGCCCTGATCAACGATGCCTTCCAAACACTCAAGCATCCGCTGCGACGGGCCGAGTACCTGTTGCAATGCCGTGGTATCGAGCTCAAGCACGAGCAACAAAGCTTTCAGGACCCGGCATTTTTAATGCAGCAGATGGAATTGCGTGAGCAACTGGCCGACATCGCCGCAGCGTCTGAGCAAACAGAGCTACTGCAGCAGTTTGAGCAAGAGCTGCAGCAACATCAGCAACAACTACGCACGGAATTGGTGCAGGCGTTAGAGCAGCACTCTGAAAGCGGCAATCAACACGCTGCATCGCTTCTTCGTAAACTTAAATTTTTTGATAAACTGCAGCAAGAGCTCGAGTTTATTGAACAGCAACGATAAGACAATCACCCATGGCATTATTACAAATCGCTGAGCCAGGACAAAGCTCGGCGCCGCATCAACACAAACTGGCGGCAGGCATCGATCTGGGCACCACCAATTCACTGGTTGCTACGGTACGCAGTGGCGAAGCACAAATTCTGCTTGGCAGTGATGATCAGCCGATGGTGCCATCGGCTGTGCGTTTTGTGAGTAGCGAAGTCACCGAAGTGGGGCAGGCCGCTTTGGATGCGGCAGTATTTGATGCTGAGAATACCATTTTATCGGTCAAGCGCTTTATGGGCCGGGGTTATGCTGAAATTGCTGGCCAGGCGGAACAGTTGCCTTATCAATTGGTGGATCAATCCGGCCTGCTGGCGATACAAACCCGGCAGGGCGTAAAAAACCCGGTGGAAGTATCGGCTGAGATCCTTAAACGTCTGCATGCCATTGCCAGCGAACATTTAGCCGGTGAGCTCACCGGTGTGGTGATTACCGTGCCGGCCTATTTTGATGACGCCCAGCGTCAGGCTACCAAGGATGCAGCCCGACTGGCTGGTTTAAATGTACTGCGGTTACTGAACGAACCGACCGCTGCTGCTCTGGCCTATGGTCTGGACTCTGGCCAGGAAGGCGTGATAGCTGTCTATGACTTGGGCGGCGGTACCTTTGATCTTTCCATTCTGCGTTTGCAAAAAGGCGTGTTTGAGGTGCTGGCTACTGGCGGTGATTCGGCGCTTGGCGGCGATGATTTTGACCAGGCCATCGTCGGCTGGTTGCTTGAGCAAACCGGTGAAACTGAACGCTCTTCGCAAAGTCTGCGCGAATACAAATTGCTGGCACGGCGGTTAAAAGAAAAGCTTAGCCAGCATGAGCAGGCCGATTTTGTGCTGCCTTTGGGTGATGAGGAGTTCCGCGGCACTATTGGTCGCACTACTTTTGAAAGGCTGATCCAGCCATTGGTCCGTAAAACCCTGCTGGCCTGTAAATCCGCAGTGCGTGATGCCGGTCTTCAGCTGGACGAGGTGTTGTCGGTGGTGATGGTGGGCGGTTCTACCCGGGTGCCTTTGGTGCGGCAGCAAGTGGCTGAGCTGTTTGGCAAAGAGCCATTGACCTCGATAGATCCGGATCAGGTGGTAGCCCTTGGTGCGGCCATTCAGGCTAATGTGCTGGTCGGCAACAAAAGCGAGCAGGATACGCTGCTGCTGGATGTGATCCCGCTGTCGTTGGGCCTGGAAACCATGGGCGGCCTGGTAGAAAAAATTATTCCACGCAATACCGTGATCCCGGTAGCCAAAGCCCAGGAATTCACCACCTTCAAAGACGGTCAGACCGCGATGGCGATTCATGTACTGCAAGGTGAGCGTGAGCTGGTGGCAGATAATCGCTCATTGGCTCGTTTTGAGCTGCACGGTATTCCGCCGATGCCGGCAGGTGGTGCCCATATCCGGGTCACCTTTCAGGTCGACGCTGATGGCTTGTTGCATGTCACTGCGCAGGAAAAAAGCAGCGGTGTGGTCGCCAGTATTGAAGTCAAGCCATCTTATGGTCTGACCGATGAGCAAATTATGAGCATGATCACCGGCTCAATGCAGCACGCCAAAGCCGATATGCAAAAGCGCATGCTGTTGGAGCAGCAGGTGGAAGCCGATCGGGTGCTGGAGGCCGTGCAGGCCGCCCTGATGGCTGATGGTCACTTGCTGGAAACAGAAGAGCGTGAGCAGATCGAGCAACAACTGGCAACATTGCAACAGCAACGTCAGGCACAGGATGTGGACGCCATCAAGCTGGCCATCGAGCGCGTCAATCACAGCACCGACCAGTTTGCAGCCCTGAGAATGGATCAATCAATTCGAAACGCCCTGAAAGGGCATAAGGTGGATGAGGTTTAATCATGCCAAAAATTATTTTTCTGCCGCACGCAGAATTGTGCCCTCAAGGTGCTGAACTGGATGCTGCCAAAGGCGATACCATTTTGGATGTGGCGCTGCGCAATGGTATTTCTATTGAGCATGCCTGTGAAAAGTCTTGTGCTTGCACCACCTGTCATGTGGTGGTGCGGGAAGGTTTTTACAGTTTGAATGAAAGCGATGAGCTGGAAGACGACATGCTGGATAAAGCCTGGGGCCTGGAGCCTGAATCCCGTCTGGGTTGTCAGGCTCATGTTGCCGATGAAGATCTGGTGGTAGAGATCCCCAAGTACACCGTCAATATGGTCAGTGAAAATCACTAACCTTTCCTGCCAGGGCATCAGAGCCTTGTGCCGCTCTATACCCGGTGCAATGGTCTGTTCGGCATCGGGTTCGCCGTAACCTGAAAAATTTTATGGCAGAAAATAGGTTTTTTGGCTGGGATCACGTATAATTTCGCGCCTTTAAAATTTAACCCATTCACTCAAGGAGCTCTTTCATGGCTTTAGAACGTACTTTCTCTATTGTTAAGCCGGATGCTGTTGCGAAAAATTTGATTGGCGCTATCTACCAGCGCTTTGAAGCAGCAGGCCTGCGTATTGTGGCGTCAAAAATGCTACACTTGAGCAAAGAACAGGCCGAGGGCTTCTATGCGGAGCACAAAGAGCGTCCTTTCTTTGGTGCTCTGGTTGCTTTTATGACCTCTGGTCCTGTGATGGTGCAGGTGTTGGAAGGTGAAGATGCGGTGCGTAAAAACCGTGAAATCATGGGCGCTACCAACCCGAAAGACGCACTGGCAGGTACATTACGTGCTGATTATGCCGACAGCATTGATGAGAATGCGGTCCATGGTTCAGATGCTGTTGAGTCGGCTGCCCGTGAAATTGCTTACTTCTTCACCGATGCGGAAGTTTGCCCACGTACCCGTTAATCGTTAACAGCGGTACCAAATCAAGGGGGCATAGCCCCCTTGTTGCGTCTTTGGCGCAGAGTGCAATGATTGAACAGGAATAGATAGCATGACAACATCTGGTGCAAAAACCAATTTGCTGAATCTGACCCGTGAGCAAATGAAGTCGTTTTTTGCTGATCTTGGCGAGAAGCCTTTTCGCGCCGATCAGGTGATGAAATGGATCTATCATTACTGTGTCGATGATTTCGACAAAATGACCAATGTGAACAAGTTGCTGCGTGAGAAATTAAAGCAGTGTGCTGAGATCCGTGCTCCGGAAGTGGCCAGCCGTCAGGACAGTAAAGACGGCACCATCAAGTTTGTGATGCGGCTGGATGGTGGTCAGGAAGTCGAAACCGTTTGGATCCCGGAAAAAGATCGCCGTACCCTCTGTGTTTCTTCCCAGGTTGGCTGCGCGCTGGATTGTTCATTTTGTTCAACGGCTCAGCAGGGCTTTAACCGTAACCTGACGGTGGCTGAAATCATTGGTCAGGTCTGGCGTGTTTGTCAGTTGATTGGCAGTTATGGCGATACCGGGGAAAAACCAGTCACCAATGTGGTGATGATGGGCATGGGTGAGCCGTTGCTGAATATGAATAACGTGATCCCGGCCATGGAGCTGATGATGGAAGACTATGGCTTTGGTTTGTCCAAGCGCCGGGTCACATTAAGTACTTCAGGGGTTGTTCCTGCGCTGGATGCCATGCTTGGAAAGATTGATGTGGCACTGGCTATCTCACTGCACGCCCCTAATAATGAGCTGCGTAACGAATTGGTACCGGTCAATAAGAAGTACCCAATGGAAGATTTTCTGGCTTCATCCCGGCGTTATGTCGAGTGGTCCAAGGCCAATGATAAAGTCACGGTCGAGTACGTGATGCTGGAAGGCATTAACGACAGCATGGAGCAAGCCCATGAGTTGGCATATGCACTGCGGGATACACCGGCCAAGATCAATCTGATTCCATTTAATCCGTATCCCGGATCTCCGTACGCTCGCTCCAGCAATTCCCGCATCGATCGTTTCAATAAAGTCTTGCAACAACATGGTTTTACCGTCATGGTACGTAAAACCCGTGGCGATGATATCGATGCCGCCTGTGGCCAATTGGTCGGGGATGTGGTTGACAGAACCAAGCGTTTATTAAAAAAACAAATGAAAGGTCAGGCGATTTCAGTCAGAATGACATCATAAAGGTTGGCTCAGGGCAAAAGTTATGCAAAAACTGTCGGTTAGCATGGTCGTGATGAGTGCATTGGTGTTGTCAGGCTGCGTGTCTGAAAGTACTTATGTTGGCTCTGAACGGCCGGTGCAACAGCGGCAGGTGGATAACACTGAAGCAGCCCGAACGCGGATGTCGCTGGGGTTGAATTATCTGCAGCGGGGTGAAAATGCCCAGGCCATTTTTAACCTGGAGCGCGCCAGAGCTTTGGCCCCGCAATTGCCTGAAGTCTACAATGCACTGGCCTTTTACTACCAGAATGTCAATGAACCGGTACAGGCTGAGGCTGCGTTCAAACAAGCGCTGGCCCGCGATCCGGACAACGCAGATACCTACAACAATTACGGTGCTTTTCTGTGTCAGCAGGGAAAGTACGATGAAGCGGAGCATTTGCTGCTAAGTGCTATTCGCCGGCCCGGTTACATGAGGGTGTCTGAAAGTTACGAAAACCTCGCCCTTTGCCAGCTGCAACAAAATAATTTTAGCCGGGCTCAACGTTATCTGGAATCGGCTGTGCTGCACAGTGGTAATCGTATCAGTAGTTTATTGAATTTAGCCGGGCTTGATTATGCGATGGGCAACCACCAACGAGCGCGTCAGCATCTGACCCGGATCCAGCGTCTTGGCCATGTGTCAGCCAATACCTCGCTGCTGAGCTATCTGATTGCCGATAAAGAGCTGGATAGTGAAACGCAGCGAACTGCGCGTGAGTTGCTGCTCCAGGTTTATCCGGATAGCGAAGCCGCGCGTCTGATGCGTCAGGAGCGGCTACAAGATAGCGAATACGAGCAACTTCGCGAGCGCTACAAGCAATATTTAATCTCCAATCTGGACTTGCCAGAGCCAGCTACTCAGCAGGAAACTGCGACAGAGCAGCCACAAATTCGCATTGTGCGCCGTAATGAGCCCAGATCCGAGCCAGAAGCGCCCCGTCAATCTCAATCGCTGACCCGCACAGCACAGCGAGCCGTGCCGGAAGCTGAACCAAGACCAGTCAGCCGTACTGCCGATATCCAACCTGAGCCAGAGGCCGAGGCTCAACTGGTTGCGGATAAAGCCAGCTTTGCGGCTGATAGGTTGGTAAGCCCAGAGGTGATTGCGGCCCCTATTTGGTCAGCTCCAAAGCCAGAGCCCAGACAAGAGCCAGAGCAAACCAGACCACCTGTACTGGAACTAGAGCCTTTCGCATTGCCTGCGTTTCATTTTGATGTTGACCCAACGGTTGCAGAACCTGGCCGGACAGAATCAGCGGCTGAAGCAACAGAGGCCTATGCTGCAGAAATTATCAGCGAACAATCACTGGATACTGAACTATTGGCCGCTGCATCGGTCCATAGCCCGGATGCTGAACCCGAGAGCCAGGAACTTCCCGAGAAGAACCTCCAGACGGAAGCTATTGCTCCGGTGGCCGGGCCTTCAGAGTCAGCAGATGTTGCCTACCATATTGTGCAGCAAGGTGAGTCACTCTTTGCTATTTCCATGCGTTACAACCTTCGTTTAGAGCGGTTGCAGCAATGGAACCAGTTATCACCCGGTGCGACTATTCGGGCGGGGCAACGCCTGTGGTTGGCAGAACCACCCTTGGAGGTCATAGTGGCACCAAGCGAAGTGACTGTCGAGCGACCAGATACTCATGTTGTTGCTGAGGGGGATACCCTGTTTAATATTTCGATGCGATACAATATTCGCCTTACCCGCCTGCTGCACTGGAATAACCTGACCGAACGCAGCAGAGTGTATGTGGGGCAACGTATTTACCTGAAAGACCCGGCTGAACTAATCCATGACGACCGATAACACGCCAACAGAAACGATGGAGCAAAGTGCAGGGAGCTTGTTAAAAGCCGCCCGTGAGCAGAAGCAGTGGTCGCAAAAAGAAGTTGCCAGTCAGCTCAACCTTCGCTTATCTCTGATTGAGAGCATGGAAACGGATCAGTACGAAGCCAGTATCCTGCCGACCTTTATCCGTGGTTATCTGCGCTCTTACGCTCGTTTACTGAAAATTTCCGAACAACAAGTGCTGGCAGCTTATGAACGGCATCATGGCAATCAGGCGATAGAACCACGGGCGATGCATAGTTTTTCCAACCGTACGGAAAAAGAGGCGACTGAAAGCCGTTTTATGCTGCTTACCTACCTGGTGGGCGCCATTTTACTGGGCTTATTGGTGCTGTGGTGGTGGCAAACCCATTGGTTGACTGACGACACCAATACTGCAGTCAGCGAGCGTTTGAGCGCCCCGCTCGAAATGGTGACTGCAGTAGAACCTGAAACTACGCCCACATCGGTTACCGAACCTCAGATCTTACCTGAGCAGCCGGAGCTGATTACGCCCATTGCTGAACCTGCCGTGTTGTCGGAACCCAGTAGCTCTGCGCCGGCCCAGGATCAGGAAGCCTTGCCGGCGGATGCGGCCATACCAGACAGTCAGCAGTTAACCATGCGTTTTGCCGATGACTGCTGGATAGACGTGGTGGATGCGGATGGCTCCAGAGTGGCCTTTGGTACCAAGCGCGCTGGTTATCAATTGCAGGTGCAGGGCCGCCCTCCTTTTACTGTGACCTTGGGCAATCCTTCGGTGGTTGAAATAACCTTGGATGCTGAACCGGTTGATATGTCCGGTTTTCGCTCTGGCCGGGTCGCTAAATTCTCTGTTCCGTTACAAGACTAAGCTATGTTTGCTGATAACCCTATTAAACGACGTAAAAGCAGCCAGATTATGGTTGGCACTGTGCCGGTTGGTGGCGATGCCCCGATCAGTGTGCAATCCATGACCAATACCAAAACCACCGATGTTGATGCCACGGTAGCACAGATCCAAGCCATTGCCGCTGCCGGTGCCGATATGGTGCGGGTGTCGGTGCCTACGATGGATGCGGCAGAAGCGTTCCGCCTGATCAAACAGCAGTCACCGGTGCCGCTGGTTGCGGATATTCATTTTGATTACCGCATCGCCCTGAAAGTGGCCGAATATGGTGTGGATTGTTTGCGAATTAACCCGGGCAATATTGGCCGGGAAGATCGGATCCGCGCCGTAGTGGATTGCGCCAGAGACCACAACATTCCGATCCGGATCGGTGTCAATGGCGGTTCACTGGAAGCCGATATTCAGCAGAAATACGGTGAACCAACCGCCGAAGCTTTGGTTGAGTCGGCGATGCGTCACGTTGATATCCTCGACCGGCTTAACTTTGACCAGTTCAAAGTCAGCGTCAAAGCGTCGGATGTGTTTCTGGCTGTGGGCGCTTACCGTTTACTGGCTACCCAGATTAAGCAGCCGTTGCATTTAGGAATTACCGAAGCTGGTGGTGCCCGTGCTGGTGCTGTTAAATCAGCAATCGGCCTTGGCATGCTGCTGGCCGAAGGTATTGGTGATACGCTGCGGGTGTCGTTGGCGGCGGATCCGGTCGAAGAAGTGAAAGTGGGCTTCGATATCTTAAAATCACTGCGTATTCGCTCGCGCGGTATTAATTTCATTGCCTGTCCCAGCTGTTCACGGCAGGAGTTTGATGTGATCAAAACCATGAATGCGCTGGAACAGCGGTTAGAGGATGTGGTCGAGCCGCTCACCGTGTCGGTCATCGGCTGTGTGGTGAATGGCCCGGGTGAAGCCCTGGTCTCTGATCTGGCGGTAGCCGGAGCCAACCGGATGAGTGGTTTTTACATCAATGGTGAACGGCAAAAGCTGCGGCTCGACAATCACCAGATCGCTGAGCAACTGGAGCAACAGGTGCGTGATTACCTGAAGCGTAAGCAGCAACAGATTGCGGTCACGCAACTGGATCAGTAACAAAGCAGCGGGAAAGCTTGGTGTTTGGCACTGAAGCTCCTATAATCCCGTCTATTTTTAGCTAAGCCGAGTAGAATAAGGTGTCAAAACAAGTACAGGCCATTCGTGGCATGAATGATTGTCTGCCTAAAGACAGCGGGCTCTGGCAATATGTCGAGCAGCAGCTGCGGCAGACGGTAGCAAGCTACGGCTACCAGGAAATTCGCTTCCCCATTGTCGAAATGACTGAGCTGTTCAAGCGCTCGATCGGTGAAGTGACCGACATTGTTGAAAAAGAAATGTACACCTTCGACGATCGCAATGGTGATAGCCTGACGCTGCGACCGGAAGGAACGGCTTGCTGCGTCCGCGCGGGCAATGAGCATGGCTTGTTGTACAATCAGGAACAACGCCTCTGGTACATGGGGCCGATGTTTCGCCATGAGCGGCCACAAAAAGGACGCTATCGCCAGTTTCATCAGTTCGGTCTGGAAGCTTTTGGCATCGCCAGCAGCGATATTGATGCCGAAGTAATCCGCCTTAGTGCGCAGTTATGGCAGCAACTGGGTTTAACCAGCCATGTGCGACTGGAATTAAATACTTTAGGTAGCCCCGAGGCGCGTCAGCACTATCGGGCAGCCCTGGTGGAGTATCTATCCGCTCATCACGAGCTGCTGGATGAAGACAGCAAGCGGCGTTTGCACAGCAACCCACTGCGTATTCTGGACAGCAAAAACCCGGCTTTGACTGAGGTATTGGCGAATGCGCCCAGGCTGGCCGACTACCTGGACACCGAGTCGGCCGAGCACTTTGCCGAGCTGCAGCAGCGTCTCACTGCCGCTGGCATTGAGTTTGTGGTTAATCCTCGTTTGGTGCGGGGGCTGGATTATTACAACAAAACTGTGTTTGAATGGGTCACCGATAGTTTAGGGGCTCAAGGTACCGTCTGTGCCGGTGGGCGCTACGATGGCCTGGTCGAGCAGTTAGGTGGCAAACCTTGCCCAGCCGTTGGTTTTGCGCTTGGCATGGAGCGGTTAATTCTGCTTTTGCAAACACTGGAGTTGGCACCGGCAGAGCAGGCCCAGGCGGACTGGTATTTGATGGCCTCAGGGTTCGACGCGGAACTTGCGTTGATTCCGGTTGCCGAACAGCTACGCCAGGCTTTTCCACAGCAACGGATGATGCAGCATTGCGGCGGTGGCGCCTTGAAAAAACAATTTAAAAAGGCCGATAAATCAGGTGCTAAGCTGGCGTTAGTGCTGGGTAGTGATGAACTAGCCTCGGCAAGTATTACCATCAAGTGGCTGCGTCAGGAGCAGCCGCAGCAGCGTATTGCGCTGACCGGGCTGGTCAGTTTTTTGCAAAACGAATTAGCGAAAGAATAACGGAGCAGTTATGGACGTTTACAGCAGTGAAGAACAACAGGTAGAAGCCATCAAGCGCTTCTGGAAAGAGTACGGCATCACCATCGTTGCAGGAACCATCCTGGGATTAGGGGGATTGTACGGCTTCCGTTATTATCAGGGGCACCAGTTGGCTCAGGCTGAGCAGGCTTCTTCAGGCTTTGAGCAATTGCTGCTGGCACAAGAGCAACAGTCTGCCGATTGGCTGCAAGATGCAGAGCGTTACATTGAGAGCAATAGCAAAACCGCTTATGCGACTTTTGCTGCCATGCTCAAAGCCCGTGATGCGGTGTTGGCGGGTGACTACAGCCTGGCCGAACAGCAACTTAGCTGGGTGATTGCTCAGACCAAAGATCCGGTGATTGATGCAATTGCGCGCTTACGCTTAGCCCGTGTCCATCTGCAGCAGCAGCAGTACAGCCAGGCACTGGCTTTACTGCAAAGCAAGTTGCCAGCCAGTTTCACCTTGCAACAGCAAGAGCTGAAGGGGGATATTCACCTGGCCCAAGGCGATACCATCGCTGCTAAGCAAGCCTATCAATTGGCCAAAGCGAGTGACGGAGCTCAGGCCAATCAACTGCTGAAAATTAAACTGGATGAGCTGGCTCATATACAGACTGAGGGCATGCTGTGAATCTGATGTCGATGCGAACTCTGATAGCAAGCGCCCTGGTACTGGTGGTATTGGCTGGCTGCTCCTCGAAGAAAGAAAAGCTGGTGCTGCCATCGGTGAATAACCAGTTCCAACCAGTGTTGGCCTGGGATCATACCGCTGCCGATGGTGTGCAACACTTTGACTCCAGTCTGCGTCCGTTGATCCTGGATGGTAAGCTTTATGCCGCCAGCCGGACTGGCCTTATCACTGCTTTTGAGCTGGAAAGTGGCAAGCGCGTCTGGACCTACGATACTCGCCGCGACAGCGTGATCGGTTTTTGGCGTTTACTGAGTAATCGATCCAATACCACAGCGCGAGTGTCCGGTGGTTTATCCCATGGCTTTGGCCATCTGCTGTTTGGTACCGAGAATGGGGAAGTCATTGCACTGGACCCTGCAACGGGTGAGCGGCGCTGGACCAGCAAAGTACCGGGTGAAGTATTGGCTGCCCCAGCTGCCGGCGACGGCATGATTGTAGTCAATACCGGCTCCGGCTTTATTGTTGCGCTGAATCCGGCCGATGGCAGCCGGCGCTGGGCTTACGAGCAGGAACTGCCGGCGCTGACCATTCGGGGTGTGGCCGAGCCAACGATAGTGCCGGGTGGTGTGGTATTTGGTTCTGGCTCTGGCAAAGTTGGCGTCTTGATTTCTGAGCATGGTTTGCCTGCCTGGGAGGAGCAAATCGCTACCCCTCAAGGAGCCACTGATTTGGCTCGCTTAGTGGATGTCGATGCAAGGCCACTGGTGGTGGGCAATACCGTTTATGCCATTGCTTACAATGGTGAGCTGGTGGCGATGGAATTGAACTCAGGCCGTACCTTGTGGAAGCGCGATTACGCGAGTTTCCGCAATATGGCGCTGGCAGATACTGTACTGTACATTGTGGACTCCGTTGGCCGGGTGTATGCGATCGATCGCCGCAATGGCCAGGAACTCTGGTCGCAGACTGCGCTGGAGCGTCATTTTCTGACGGCCCCAACCGTATTTGGTGAGTATCTGGTATTTGGTGACAGCAAAGGTCACCTGCACTGGCTGGATCGCCGCAGCGGCGATATGGTAGCCCGGCACCAATTCCATCGTTCAGGCATGTACGCTGCGCCGGTGAGCAATGGTGAGTTCCTGGTGCTGCAAAGCCGCAATGGTGAGTTGGTGGTATTACGCCAGCCGTAAAGCAGGTTGAAAACAGATTTATGCGTTAAGCTATAACAGGCTCCAGTGAGCCTGTTATTTTTATTTTGAGGTGAGCTCATGTTACCGGTTGTCGCTCTGGTTGGTCGTGCCAATGTTGGTAAATCGACCTTGTTTAATCGTTTAACCCGCACGCGGGATGCGCTGGTCGCTGACTTTCCTGGTCTGACACGGGATCGCAAATACGGTTCTGTCGAGTTCGAAGAATTGTCTTTTATCGTGGTCGATACCGGTGGTATTGATGGCGATGCCGAAGGCATTGAAGTTGAAATGGCAGATCAATCGCTGCGGGCGATTGACGAGGCCGATATCGTACTCTTTATGCTGGATGCCAGGGCAGGTCTTACTGCCGGGGATATGGGCATTGCGGAGTATTTACGCAAAGCGCAAAAGCAGGTATTTCTGGTTGCCAATAAAACCGATGGCCTGGATGCCGATAGCGCCATTGCTGAGTTTTACAGTTTGGGTTTGGGCCAGGTATGGCCGATTGCTGCCGCCCATGGCCGCGGTTTATCGGTGCTGTTAAACGAAGCCCTGCGGCCTTTGCTGGAACTGCCCGAGGTATCTGAGCAGGATGACGCTGAGTTGGCTGATACGGCGCTGTCCGAGGATGACGATGCGTCGACTGAAGCAGAGGCCTTGCACGATAAGCCCATCAAGCTGGCCATTATTGGCCGGCCCAATGTCGGTAAATCAACCCTGACCAACCGCATTCTGGGTGAAGAGCGGGTGGTGGTGTTTGATATGCCGGGTACCACCCGTGATTCCATCTACATCCCGATGCAGCGCAACGAGCGCGACTATATTTTGATTGATACTGCCGGGGTAAGGCGGCGCGGCAAGATTGACGATAAAGTCGAAAAATTTTCCGTGATTAAAACGCTGCAGGCCATTGAAGAGGCCAATGTGGTGTTGCTGGTGCTGGATGCCCGTCAGGGCATTGCCGATCAGGATCTCAGCTTGCTTGGTTTTGCACTGAATGCCGGGCGTTCACTGGTGATTGCGGTGAATAAATGGGATGGCTTAAACGAAGGCGTCAAAGATGAAGTCAAACGCGAGCTTGACCGCCGGTTAGGTTTTATTGATTTTGCCCGGCTGCATTTTATTTCCGCCTTGCATGGCTCCGGCGTTGGCAACCTGTTTGAGTCGGTAGAAGAAGCCTACCAATCTGCTACCAAGCGGATCAATACCTCGATTCTGACCCAGATCATGAAGATGGCACAGGATGATCATCAGCCGCCTTTGGTCAATGGTCGCCGTGTGAAGCTCAAGTATGCCCATGCCGGGGGGTACAACCCACCGATCGTGGTTATCCATGGCAACCAGGTCAGTGCCTTGCCAGATTCCTACAAACGTTATCTGATGAACTACTATCGTAAAGCGTTGCAGATTATGGGCACCCCAATCCGCATTGAATTCCGTGAAGGCGATAACCCTTTCGCCACCGAGAAAAAGCGGGTCAGCATGACACCAAACCAACAATACAAACTAGAGCGTTTACTTAAAGCCCGCCAAAAGTTGAAAAAAAACTAGCGCCTGCCCGTACAGACTTTGTTGCAACTCAGGCAGTTGCAACAAAGTGTTTCAGCCTTCATAAAAGTTAACACTTCTTTGTTATCGCCACGCCCGGCTATCTGCTACTTTATAGGGTAATTTTTGCTCGTATAAGGAAGCCATAATGAGCTTATGGACCAAAGTTGCCATTGCTGTGGGCGTGTTGTTGCTTGGCATCGTTCTGGTAGTAGCCATTGTCAGTACTGCACCCAAGTCTATAGAGGCTGATGCCGAACGGGTGCAAGCCCCTCTGGTCAGTACCCAAACGCTGCAACCCAGAGCGCACCGTTTTGAAGTGCGGGTGTTTGGTGAGGTGCAGCCAAAAGAGAAAACCCGTTTAACGCCTGAAGTATCGGGCCGGGTGATTGGTATTCACCCCAATTTTGTCGCCGGTGGCGTCATTGCCAAAGGTGAAGTCATGGCGCAACTGGATGATGCCGATTATCAGGCTGCGGTGCTCTCGGCAGAAGCTGGTGTAGCCGCCGCTTATGCCGCACTGGAACAGGAAAAAGCCCTGGCGCGGGTCGCGGCGCAGGAGCTTCGTCACCTATCGCCTGGTGAGGTCTCCGCACTGGGATTACGTAAGCCGCAGCTGCACAGTGCCGAAGCAGGAGTGAAGTCAGCTCAGGCCGCTTTGCAAAAAGCCAAGCGTGATTTGGAGCGTACCCAAATTGTTGCCCCCTACGATGCACTGGTGGTGAGCCGCAGTGTCGGTCTGGGTCAGGTCGTCTCCGCAGCGACGGCTTTGGGGGAGATATACAGTGTTGAGCAGGCCGAAATTCATTTGCCGGTGGCAGGTTTTGATGCCCGCTTCTTACCGCAGCCGGTGGCCGGTATCCCGGCTCAGGTGCAGTTCGATGGCCATCAGCGCCGTGCAGAAGTAGTGCGTGATTTAGGGGTGATCCACGGTCAGACCCGGATGGGGCATTTGGTGGTACAGGTGGATGATCCCTACAGCCTGAACTCGGCGCAGCCGGTGCTGCGTTTTGGTCACTACGTCGAGGTGATCCTGTCCGGCCAGACCCATCCGGCCTTGTTCGAAGTACCGCAGGACTCGGTACAAAACCAACAGGTATGGTTGCTTAACGAAGACAATACGTTGCGCCGTCAGCCGGTGCAGGTGGTAAGGCAGGAAGGCAAAAGCGTGCTGATTGAGCAAGGGCTGCAAGCTGGTGACAAACTGGTGCTGCTGGCACCTAGCTTCCCGCAGCCGGGCATGCAGGTGCGTACCGACAACAATGGCAGTGAACTGGCCAAGGTGGAGTAACGCATGGATTACATCGATCCGAAACGGGGCATTATCGCCTGGTTTGCCAATAACCCAGTCGCTGCCAATCTGATGATGGTGTTTATTCTGGTGATGGGTTTTGTCACCTACAACAGCATACAACGGCAGATGTTTCCCCAAGTTGAAGTGAACTACGTTCATATCAACGCCACCTTCCGGGGCGCAGCCCCACAGGAAATTGAAGAAGGCATTCTGATTAAAATTGAAGAGGCTTTGCAGGATATCGAAGGCATCAAGCGGGTGCGCAGCTTCGCCTGGCGCGGCGCCGGACGCATCAGCGTTGAGCTGGAAGTGGGGGAGGACATCAGCAGCCGGTTGGATCAAATCAAGCTGCGGGTCGACTCCATTGGTACTTTCCCGGCAGGCATGGAGCCACTGACTATTTATCAGGTGGAGTGGCGTCAGCAGGCTGTCGAGTTAGTGCTGACCGGCAGTGACAACTCGCTGGAACTAAAAGCCATGGGGCGTGAGATCCAAAACGAGCTGTTGCTGCTGGAGCAAATCAACTTCGTCAATTTTAACACCATGCCGGCCTGGGAAGTGGCGGTGGAAATCGCACCGGAAACGCTGCAACGCTATAACCTGAGTTTGCAGGATGTCAGCCGTGCCATTCGCAATTACTCCGATAACTTGTCGGCCGGGATGATCCGCAGTGAGTCCGGCATGATCACGATCCGCTCGGAGCAACGTGCTTACCGGGCGGATGAATTTGCCCGTATTCCGGTTATTCTGGGTCCTCAGGGGGAGCGGGTCTTGCTCGGCGAGATTGCCAGCATTCATGATGGCTTTGAAGAGCGGGTCAATTACATGCGCAGCAATGGCAAGAATGCAGCTTTCTTGCAGGTCGAAGCGTCCAGCACCCAATCCTTGCCGGATGTTGCCCGCAGTGTGCATCAGTACATTGCCTTTAAAAATGCGCAGTTACCTGAAGGTTATCAGCTGGATGCGCTGGTTGATATGACCTATTACCTGAATGGGCGCCTCAACATGATGTGGAGCAACCTGCTGCAGGGCTCGGTACTGGTGTTCCTGATGCTGATGCTGTTCTTGCGGGTCAAAGTTGCCTTCTGGGTGATGTTGGGCTTACCGATTGCCTTTTTAGGCGCCATCTGGCTGATGCCTTTTGCCGGCGTGACTATCAACATTGTTACTTTGTTTGCCTTTATTATGGTGTTGGGGATCGTGGTGGATGATGCCATTGTAATAGGCGAGAGCGCCTATCACGAAACAGAGCAAAAGGGCCACAGTGTCGATAATATTGTGCGTGGTGCCCGGCGGGTTGCCACCCCGGCAACCTTCGGTGTCTTGACCACCATAGCGGTGTTTGCTCCCTTTATGTTTGCCCAGGGCATGGAGTCGAACGAGTTTCGAAATATCTCCATTGTGGTGGTGCTTTGTCTGATTTTCAGTCTGATTGAGTCCAAACTGATTTTACCGGCGCATTTGGCGCACAGTAAAATCAAACCTTTGGCTAAAGAACACTGGCGCAGCCGATTCCAGCAAAATTTTCAGCAGTTTATCGAGCAGCGTTATCAACCATTTTTACAGCGTTGCATCAGCCATCGTTATGCTACGCTGGCGGCCTTTGTCGCCTTATTGATGGTCAGCATTGCGCTGATGGCGTCCAATCATCTGCGGGTGGTGATGACGCCACCGGTACCGCACGATTATCCGCAAATCCGCTTTGAAATGCACCAGAATGCCTCTGAGCAGCAAACGCTTGAAAGCCTGCTGGCGATTGAAGCGATGATTTATCAGCAGGAAGAGCGTGTGCGGGAAGAAACCGGTAAGCCATTAATCAGTGATGTATTTGCCTTTTTAAACAGTCAAACCAGTGGCCAGGTAGTGGTTACCCTGGTGGCAGAGGATGAGCGGCCTTTCAACGCCTTTACCCTATCACGGCGCTGGCGGGAGAACATGCCAGAGCTGCCGGGAGTGCGGTTAATCCGGGTGCAGGATGATGTGATGAGCATGGGCGGGCAGAACAATCTGGAGTACCGCTTATTTGGCCGTGATATTGACCAGTTGAACCAGGCTGGCCTTGCCTTGATTGCGGACCTGGCAAAAATCCCCGGTGTGTTTGATTTAAGCTCCACCATCGACTCAGCTGGCAAAGAATTGAATTTGCAGCTAAAGCCGGTGGCCTATCAGCTGGGGTTAACTCCGGCCGATTTAGCCAGTCAGGTCGGTTCTGGCTTTTATGGTCTGGAAGCGCAGCGCATGATCCGTGATGGCGATGAAGTGCGGGTGATGGTGCGTTACCCGCGCTTGCAACGTGAGCAAATCGGCGCGCTGGATTACAGCAAGGTTCGGCTGCCATCCGGTGACTTCGTGCTGTTGGGTGATGTCGCTGAGCTGGTGGAAACCCCCGGCATCTCCCGTATAAACCGCGAGAATGGTTTCCGTACGGTACGGGTATCCGCCAATGTCGATCAGGCTCAGGTCACCACCTCCGAGGTAGTGCGCCTGGTTCGCGCTGAAGTAATGCCAGAACTGCTGGAGCGTTTCCCAGGCGTACGTACTGAGCTGGGTGGTCAGATTGAAGAGCAGCAGCGCCAGCGTGATCAGATGTTCCTGTACATGATTGCTGGTTTGCTGATGGTCTATATTCTGTTGGCCATTCCGCTGAAAAGCTACAGTCAACCGCTGATAGTAATGTCTGTGATCCCGTTCGGTATGATAGGTGCCGTACTGGCGCACTTTGTGCTGGGTATGAATCTGTCGCTGTTTTCTTTCTTCGGTATGATTGCCGCCGCCGGTGTGGTGATCAATGACAGCTTAGTACTCACTGATTACGTCAACCAGTCGCGGCGGGAAGGTTTATCGCTGGTCGATTCGGTGGTGCGGGCGGGTAAAATGCGTTTTCGCGCCATCTTACTGACCTCCCTGACGACTTTCTTTGGTTTGGTACCGATCATGTTTGAAACCAGCCTGCAGGCGCAGTTTGTCATCCCGATGGCGGTATCCTTAAGCTTTGCGGTGCTGTTTGCTACCTTAATCACGCTGGTACTGGTACCTTGCCTGTACCTGATCCTGGAGGATGCCAAGCGGCCTTTCAGAGCATTAAAACGCCGCTTGTTTGGCAGCCCTGCGGCTTACGAAGCTTAAGAGGAAGCGGGCAGCAGGCGCTGCCCGCTCTTTTTTGCGATACCCCGCTCCGTTTTCAGGACAGATGCTGCTTGTTTGCATGCGGTGCCCTGCTTATGCTGGACCTACCATTATAAAAAAAGACCTCTCTGATGCGAAGAATAGCCTTACTGCTCGCTGGCTGCCTGGCTGGTGCCTTGCATGCCCAGCAAGGGCCCCAAGCTTTTGTTGGCGCCACCTTGTTGCCTATTGATGGCCCTGCGATCCCGAATGGTACCTTGTTGGTCGAAGATGGCCGGATTAGGGCCATTGGCGCCAATGTACCGATCCCGGCTGCTGCCACTGTGTATCCTATGGATGGCAAAGTTATTATGCCCGGTCTGGTGGATACGCACTCCCACATTGGTCAGGTGGCTGGTGCCGATAGTAGCGCACCTATTCAGCCGGATGTGCGGGCACTGGACTCCATCAACAGCCGCCACGCCGGTTTGATGAAAGCCAAAGCCGGTGGCATCACCACCGTCAATGTGATGCCAGGCTCCGGCCATTTACTGAGCGGCCAGACCAATTATCTGAAATTACGCAACGGCAGCAGTGTTGAAGCACTGGCCATTCGAACCGAGACAGGCGCCATGGCCGGCGGCATTAAAATGGCCAATGGTACCAACCCGCTGCGCGCCTCTCCGTTTCCTGGCACCCGGGGCAAGGCTGCGGCTTTGATGCGTGCTCAGCTGGTGGCGGCTAAAGAATACTGTGATAAGCGCGATAGCGATGCACCGCCACCACGTCATATCGGTCACGATGCTTTGTGCGAAGTGTTCAGTGGTGAGCGCATTGTGCATCATCATACCCACCGCCACGACGATGTGCTGACAGTACTGCGGCTGGCCGATGAGTTTAACTTCCGGGTGGTGCTGCACCATGTCAGTGAGGGGGCGTTGGTGGCTGATGCCATTGCCAAGGCAGGCGTTGGCGCTTCCATCATTCATATCGACAGCCCCGGTGGCAAGCTGGAAGTGATGAACTTATTGCCGGATAACGGCAAGGTGCTGGCTGATGCCGGCGTTTTACTGGCGTATCATACCGATGATCCCATTACCGATTCGCGTTTATTTTTGCGCTCTGCCGCCATGGGCGTGCGCTTTGGTTTGGACAGAGACACAGCGCTGCGTTCAGTGACGTTGAATGGTGCCAAGATGTTGGACTTGCAAGATCGGGTAGGCAGTTTGACGGTTGGCAAAGACGCTGATTTTATTGTGCTGAGCGGCGATCCACTCAGTGTCTATACCCGGGTGGAGCAAACCTGGGTAGAGGGGGTGAAAGTGTTTGATCTGGCAGATCCGGAGCAGGCACTTTTTGCCACCGGCGGTTATGGTGCCGGTCGTGATCAGGTAGCCAGTGAGGTATTGCAGCTGGAGGCAGCACAATGAAAAGCGCATTGAAAAAAACAAGTTACTTGCTGGGTCTGAGCCTGGTGGCTGCTAATCTGCAGGCAGAAACTCTGGTGGTGCTGGCTGAGCGGATCTATACCCAGGCCGGCCCGGTGATTGAAGCCGGTGCTATTGTGGTCGAAGACGGCAAAATACGTCAGGTTGGTCGTCAGGGCCAGCTGCGTTTGCCAACGGGTGCCAAAACTTTGCAAGCGGCCGTAGTCACCCCAGGCCTGATTGATGCCCGTACTGTGGTTGGTCTGGCTGGTTATCTGAACCAGCCACACGATCAGGATCAGTTGGAAACCTCCAGCGCCATTCAGCCGCAACTGCGCGCCTTGGATGCGTTTAATGCCCGCGAACGCCTGGTGGATTGGGTCCGCAGCCTTGGTGTCACCACCTTACATACGGGGCACGGCCCGGGGGCGCTGATTTCCGGCCAGACCATGCTACGCAAAAGCCATGGTAATCATGTCGATGATGGCTTGATGCAACCGCTGACAATGATTGCGGCTCAGCTGGGGCCAGGTGCTTTTGGCGCCGAGAATCGCAGCCCCGGCACCCGCTCCAAACAGATTGCCATGCTGAGACAGCAATTGATCCGGGCACAGGAGTACCAGCACAAACTGCAGCAGGCCGAAGCGGGCAAAGCACCGGCGCGTGATTTGGAACTGGAAGCCTTGGTCAGTGTGCTGGAGGGCAGTACGCCTTTGCTGATTACCGCGTATCGGGAGCAGGACATGCAATCGGCGCTGCGGATTGCCGATGAGTTTGGTATTCGTATTGTGCTGGATGGTGCTGCAGAAGCCTATCTGATGCTGGATGCCATCAAAGCGGCAGAGGTGCCGGTGATTCTGCACCCGACTATGGCACGACAGTTTGGTGAGCTGGAAAATGCCAGCTTTACCACAGCGCAAAAGTTGTACCAGGCTGGTATTCCGTTTGCACTGCAAAGTGGGTACGAGCGTTATGTGCCGAAAACCCGGGTAGTGCTGTGGGAAGCCGCTATTGCCGCAGCTTATGGCCTGCCGTATGAGGTAGCACTGGCGTCGATTACCATTGATGCTGCCCGTATCTTAGGTATTGATGAGCGGGTTGGTTCCATTGCGGTCGGTAAGGATGCCGATCTGGTGCTCTATACCGGCGATCCTTTTGAATACACCACCCAGGTCAGTCAGGTTATCATCAACGGTCAGGTGGTCAGTACCGAGGCACATTAACGCTCGGTAGTGGTCACCCTTGCGACAAAAGATCCCTCGGCCAGCTTGGTGTGAACCAACTGGCCTTGTTGCAAAGACGCGCTGCTGGTAATGACCTTGTTCTGTTCATCAAAACTGATGCTGTAGCCCCGCGCCAGGGTAGCCAGCGGACTGACCGTATCCAGCCGGGCCAGTAGCAATTGCCAGCGCTGTTGTTGCTGTTGCAGCCGCTGTTGCATCGCGCGACCAAGCAGCCGTTGTTGCTGTGCAAGTTGCTGTTGATGCTGCTGCAGCTTTTTGGCCGGTGATAGTGCACTGAGCTGACGGCTCAGGCTGGCCTGTTGCTGTTTTAATTGTTGCAAGCGCTGCTGCAGCCGGCGCAGCAGTTGGCTGCCAAGCTCGTCCAGCCGCTGTTGTTGCTGTTGCAGTTGCCGCGAAGGGTGCCTGGCCTGCAGTCGCTGGGTGAGTTGCGCTACTTTGGGCGCAAAGCGTTGCAGCTGCTGGCGCTGCGCCTGCAGCAAAGCCCGCTGCAGCCTTTGCACCCGCTCCAGCAGATGCAGCTGATCGCTGGAAACCAGCTCAGCGGCGGCCGATGGCGTGGCGGCGCGGATATCGGCGACAAAATCACTGATGGTGACATCAATCTCATGGCCAACGGCGCTGACAATAGGCACCGGACTTTTTGCAATCAGCCGGGCCAGTTGTTCGTCGTTAAAGCACCAGAGATCTTCCAGCGAACCGCCACCACGGCCAATAATAATGGCATCCACCTCGTTGCGCTGATAGGCCAGACTAAGCGCCTGACAAAGCTGAGCGACCGCACTGCTGCCCTGCACCAGGCTAGGGTAAATAATCACCTGCATGCCTGGCGCCCGGCGTTTGAGCACCGTCAGAATATCGCGGATGGCCGCACCGGTCGGTGAGGTCACTACGCCTAAACGCTGAATCATGGCTGGCAACGGCCGCTTGCGTTCACTGGCCAGCAGGCCCTCGGCCAGTAATCGTGCTTTGACTTGTTCAAACTGCAATTGCAGGGCACCACTGCCGGCATCTTCCAGCAGCTCGGCCAGCAACTGGTATTCACCGCGGGGTTCGTACACACTGATGCGGGCTTTGATCAGCACCTGCTGGCCATTTTGTGGCTTGATGCTGGCCATGCGATTGCTTTGGCGAAACATCGCCACTTTGACCTGGGCACCGCTGTCTTTCAATGAAAAATACCAGTGACCAGAGGCAGCGGCGACAAAGTTAGACACTTCTCCTTGCAGCCAGATGCGCTGGAATTGCTGTTCCAGCACCATACGGACTTCGCTGTTTAAGCGGGAAACGGTGTAAATGTCTTTGTTTTGCATACCGATATCAGAGGTTGCCTGAACTTTGCGCCTTACTCTATCACAAAAGTAAAAAATCGTTTGTTCCAAAGGCGAAAAAGCGCTAAAATTGCGCCGCAACATTCCTTTGGTTTTTCCCAAGAAGCGAGATTGTTGCGATGCTCAGGATCATGAAAGAAGCCCTTACCTTTGACGACGTGTTACTGGTTCCGGCGCACTCCACCGTACTACCCCATACTGCCGATTTACGCACTCAGCTGACCGACAGCATTCATCTGAATATTCCGATGGTGTCCGCTTCGATGGATACCGTGACCGAAGCCCGTTTGGCCATTGCACTGGCGCAAGAAGGCGGCCTTGGTTTTATCCACAAAAACATGACCATTGAAGAGCAGGCGTCGCACGTTCGCCGGGTAAAAAAATACGAAAGTGGTGTGGTGTCTGATCCGGTAACGGTATCGCCGCAAATGACAGTCCGTGAAGTGCAGGCGCTGGCGCAGCAACACGGTTTCTCTGGTTTCCCGGTGGTGGATGCCAACCACAATCTGGTCGGTATTGTCACCGGCCGTGATATGAGCTTTGAAGCCAGTGCCGGCACCAAAGTTTCTGAACTGATGACACCGAAAGATCGCCTGGTGACGGTGAACGAAAATGCTTCCCGCGAAGAAGCCTTTAAGTTAATGCACCAGCACCGCATTGAAAAAGTGCTGGTGGTGGATGATGCCTTTAAACTAAAAGGCCTAATCACAGTGCGGGATTACTACAAAGCCGCCAGCAAGCCAAATGCTTGTAAAGACGACTTGGGCCGGTTGCGGGTGGGTGCTGCGGTTGGCGTGGGTGCCGGGACCGACGAGCGCATCGCCGCCTTGGTCGAAGCGGGCGTCGATATTCTGCTGATTGATACCTCCCATGGCCACTCGCAGGGGGTGATTGACCGGGTGAAACAAACCCGTGCTCAGTACCCGGACTTGCAAATTGTTGCGGGCAACGTCGCGACTACTGAAGGCGCCAAAGCGCTGGCGGAAGCCGGTGCTAATGCCGTCAAAGTAGGCATCGGTCCTGGCTCGATTTGTACCACCCGTATTGTGACAGGCTGTGGTGTACCACAAATCACAGCAATTGCCGATGCAGTCGAAGGGGTGAAGGGCACCAACGTAAAAATCATTGCCGATGGCGGTATCCGTTTCTCAGGCGATGTCGCTAAAGCCCTGGTGGCTGGTGCTCATTGCGTGATGGTGGGGTCAATGTTTGCCGGTACCGAAGAGTCGCCGGGCGAAGTGGAGCTGTATCAGGGCCGTTATTACAAATCCTACCGTGGCATGGGCTCTTTGGGCGCTATGGCACAGCGGCATGGCTCGTCAGACCGTTATTTCCAGGGCAGCGATAATGCCGAAAAACTGGTGCCGGAAGGCATTGAAGGCCGGGTAGCGTACAAAGGCCCGATTGAGAACATCATTCACCAGCAAATGGGTGGTCTGCGCTCGGCCATGGGCCTGACCGGCAGTGAGTCCATTGAGGTGCTGCGTACCAAGCCACAATTTGTCAAAGTGACCTCTGCCGGTATGGGCGAGTCGCACGTGCACGATGTGCAAATTACCAAGGAAGCGCCGAATTACCGCATGGGGTAAAGGCTGCGTTTCACAGCGGCTGGCACTTGCCAGCCGTTTGCTTTCACAACGATTGGATTTAAAAAGGTCACTATGAGCAAAAACATTCATCTGCACCGCATTCTGATCCTGGATTTCGGATCCCAGTACACCCAGCTGATTGCCCGTCGTATCCGCGAGATTGGGGTTTACTGTGAACTGTGGGCCTGGGACGTTACCGAGGAGCAAATCCGCGACTTCAACCCAACCGGTATTATTTTATCCGGGGGCCCGGAGAGTGTGGCGGCTGCTGATTCGCCGCGGGCACCACAGTATGTATTCGAGGCTGGCGTGCCTGTGCTTGGCATCTGCTATGGCATGCAAACCATGGCCGAACAACTGGGCGGTAAAGTATCCTGCTCCGATATGCGTGAGTTTGGCTATGCTCAGGTGGAAGTGATTGCCAAAAACCGCTTGTTTGCCAACATCGAAGACCACATCAGTGCCAGCAATACCGCATTGGTGGATGTCTGGATGAGCCATGGCGATAAAGTTATCGAGATCCCATCAGGTTTTGAAACCGTGGCCCGTACCGATACCTGCCCGCATGCTGGTATGGTCGATGAGGCGCGCCAGTTCTATGGGGTGCAGTTCCACCCGGAAGTGACCCATACCCGTCAGGGCCTGCGGATGCTGGAGCACTTCGTGGTTGATATCTGTTGCTGCGAAAAGCTCTGGACCCCTGCATCCATTATCGAAGATGCCATTCTGCGGATTCGTGAGCAGGTTGGCGAGGATCAAGTGATTCTGGGTTTATCCGGTGGTGTCGACAGCTCGGTCACCGCCATGTTGCTGCACCGTGCTATCGGCGAGCAACTGACCTGCGTTTTTGTTGATAACGGCTTGCTGCGCTTAAACGAAGCCAAGCAGGTGATGGATATGTTTGGCAACCACTTTGGTTTGAACATCATCCATGTCAGCGCTGAAGATCGCTTCCTGGATGCACTGGCAGGCCAGAACGATCCGGAGCAAAAGCGCAAAACCATTGGCCGGGTGTTTGTCGATGTGTTCGACGAAGAGTCGCAGAAACTGAAAAATGCCCGCTGGCTGGCACAAGGCACCATCTACCCTGATGTGATTGAATCGGCAGGCTCGGCCACCGGCAAAGCCCATGTGATTAAATCGCACCACAATGTTGGCGGTCTGCCAGAGCATATGAAAATGGGTCTGGTCGAGCCACTGCGCGAGCTGTTTAAAGACGAAGTACGCAAAATCGGCCTGGAGCTTGGCTTGCCGTACGACATGCTGTATCGCCACCCATTCCCTGGCCCAGGCCTGGGCGTGCGGGTACTTGGCGAAATCAAAAAAGAGTACTGCGACTTGCTGCGCCGTGCCGATGCGATTTTTATCGAAGAGCTGCATAAAGCGGACCTTTACCACAAAGTCAGCCAGGCCTTTGCCGTCTTCCTGCCGGTACGCTCGGTCGGGGTGATGGGTGATGCCCGCAAATACGACTGGGTGATCTCACTGCGTGCGGTCGAAACCATCGACTTTATGACCGCCCACTGGGCCCACCTGCCATACGATATGCTGGGCAAAGTCTCCAACCGTATTATCAATGAAATCGACGGCATTTCCCGCGTAGTATATGACATCAGCGGTAAGCCACCGGCGACCATTGAATGGGAATAAATCCCTAAGTGAACCCCGAAAGCCCTGGCTTTGATGCCGGGGTTTTTTATATGCTGACTATAAGTTACTTGCCTGGAGGGCATTAACCCTTTAAAAATACCCAATGTACCTACCTACGATGGTATCAACCATCCGGCGGACCGCCAATGATGCTAGTCATTACCCTTACGCTAGGGCTGCTAACTGAATTTACTGCGGTTGCTGCTGATAAAAAAGGAATTTGAGATGAGAAAAGTTTTTGAATTTACGCTGGCTCCACATCAAGTCAAAATCACCAACTCCTGGTTACACGGCGCTAAGTTGTACGTGGATGGCGAATTACGAGATTTCGATAAAACATTTTTAGCTACTTCACATCACACCCTGTTATCGGCAAACCTGGGCGAGCTGGGTGTTTTGGAAATTAAACCAGTGTCGAAGTTATTGAGCGTTGAGATGGATGCGTATCTGGTGAATGAAGCCAGCAGTCATTTGGTGTATAGCTCCTATCAGCGTGTAAGTTTCAGCGGGCGCAGATTACTCGCCATGAATAACGTGAAGGACAGCAAACAGTAATGAGTGATTTGATTGATGTAATCCTGAAAGCATGCGCTGCTGCCTTTAAGTATATTGTGATCTATGGGTTTATCGATTTTTTAGTCCATGGTTGTGGTTATCTGATACTGAAGCTACTGAGTTTTGGGCGTTTTCCTGCATCACGCCAGCACAACAGACAAGCGTGTATTGCAACCGGCTTTGTTGTGTTCGTGGGGGTTGTCGCGGTGATTGCGGTGAGCAATGGGTGATACCATGAGACGTTTTGGCGGCTTCGCGCCACGGCTTTTCTTTTGCGTTTTTCCGATCCGTGCTACATTAACGGCATAATCTTTCAGAACATTCTGCTGCCAGGACTTTATGACAGAACCGGTTAAAAACGAATCTCAGCCGCGTAAAGGCATCTATTTACTACCAAACTTACTCACTACCGGAGGCTTGTTCTCCGGCTTTTATGCCATTATTTCCTCGATGAATGGCCACTTTGAAGCCGCTGCCATCGCCATTTTTGTGGCAATGATTTTTGATGGACTGGATGGCCGGGTGGCGCGGCTTACCAACACCCAAAGTGAATTTGGTGCTCAGTACGACAGCATGGCCGATATGCTGTCCTTTGGCATGGCACCGGCCATGGTGATGTACAACTGGGCACTGTCCGATACCGGTAAGTTCGGCTGGTTGGCGGCCTTCTTGTTTGTTGCCTGTGCTGCACTGCGGCTGGCCCGCTTTAATGCCAATTTGTCGGTGACCGATGGTCGTTTCTTTCAGGGGCTGGCAAGCCCGGCGGCGGCGGCTCTGATAGCGGGCATGGTATGGACTGGCGCCTATTACCAGCTGGATGGTCATGGTTTTGGTTATCTGCTTGGCATTATGACCATTCTGGCTGGATTGCTGATGGTCAGCAACTTCCGCTACCACTCCTTTAAAGACGTGAACTGGCGCGACAAAGTATCTTTTGTCACCATCTTGCTGGTGGTGCTGATTTTTGTGGTGATAGCGGCGCGGCCGGCGGAAATGCTGCTGCTGATTTTCCTGCTGTATGCCTGCTCTGGCCCCATCACTACCATTCGCAGTGTCAATAAACTGAAACTGGAGCATGTGGTGGGTGATGTAACGCCGGCTGATTTTGAAGAGCCACAACCGGATTTGCAGTCGCAAGAGCCGGCAGATCAAACTGAACAGGAACAAAAGTAACATTTTACCACCTGAGATACCTTGTCCCGGGTGGGTTTCCAAAGTACAGTGAGCGGCAGGTTCAAGGTTGTCGCTCCCTAATACGAGCCTTCAATTGAGGAAGGATATCTTTTGAGTTCACTTCTTAAACAACGCCTGGCAGAGCTGTCTGCTGCCGAGCATCTGCCCAGTATTGTTGGTATTCGCCGGGGTTTGGAGCGGGAATGCTTGCGCATCCAACCCAACGGCACTCTGGCAACAACGGCGCATCAGGCAGCTTTAGGCTCAGCCTTAACGCATCCGCTGATCACCACAGATTTTTCCGAAACGCTGCTGGAGTTTATCACACCGGTTTCGACCGATATTGAGACTACTCTGGCGCAATTGGCAGATGTGCATACCTTTACGTTGAAGCAGCTGGCGGATGAGCGGCTATGGCCACTCAGCATGCCCTGTTACATCGCGCATGAAGATGAAATCCAGCTGGCGCACTATGGCAGCTCCAATGTTGGCCGGATGAAAACCCTGTACCGTCAGGGCTTAAAACGCCGCTATGGCAGCATGATGCAGGCGATCAGTGGGGTGCACTTTAATTTCTCGTTTCCGCAGGGTTTCTGGCCGCATTTTGCTGCGGTGGCCGGCCAGGCTGAAGCCAGCCAGGCTTTTATTTCCGAGCAGTACCTGGCGCTGGTGCGCAACTATAAACGCATGGCCTGGCTGATTGTCTATCTGTTTGGTGCTTCCCCCGCTTTATGTGGCTCTTTTATCAAAGGTCGGGAAACCAGGTACCCATTCCAGCAGCTTGGCAAGGGGACCCTGTACCTGCCTTATGCCACCTCACTGCGCATGAGCGATTTAGGTTACACCAACAGTGCGCAGTCGCGCTTGAAAGTTACCTACAACTCGCTGGATGAATACATCGCAGGGTTGCATCAGGCGATAACCTTGCCATCGGAAGAGTACGCCGATATCCCATGCGATGCCAAACGAGGCTATCAGCAGCTCAACAGCAATATCTTGCAGATAGAAAACGAATTTTATTCCACCATCCGGCCTAAGCGCACCACTGAAAGTGGCGAGCGTCCTACCTGCGCGCTGGCGGCGCGTGGGGTCGAATACATCGAAGTGCGGGCACTGGATGTCAATCCGTTTAGTCCGGTGGGCATCAGTGCTGAGCAAATGCGCTTTTTGGATGTGTTTTTGTGCTATTGCCTGCTGCAGGAAAGCCCTGAGCTAAGCCATGCAGACCAACTGGTGACAGAACAAAACCTGAAGAAAGTGGTCACCGATGGCAGGCGGCAAAATCTGGAGCTGATGCAACAGGGAGCACCGCGCCTGATGTTGGATTGGGCTGAGGAAATATTTGCCGATTTAAATGCTGTGGCGGCCTGGCTTGACCAGGCGCATGGCGGCAGCAGTTACCAGGACAGCATCCGCCTTTTTTATCTAAGTTTGCTGGATCCGGCCACTACCTATTCCGGCCGCTTGCTGGGCGAGCTTTTGAGCAAACAGCAAGACAATGGCCCTTACGCGTTGAACCTTGCGGAGCAGTACCGGCAGCAGTTGTTGGCACGGGATTATCAGTATTACGATGAGCCGGCTTTGCAGGAAATGGCAGAGCAGTCGCACCAGCAACAAGCGGCGGTGGAAGCAGCCGATACGTTAAGTTTCGAGCAATACCTGGATGATTATTTTGCGCCTAAGCCGTGCTCATTGGAGAGCGAGCGCTAAAAAAAAGCGGTCACCAGGAGAGGGGTGACCGCGATACAGGATTGAAATCCAGGGAAACGTAAAACTTGATTTGCGTCCTTGCACTTTGTTAGAAGCAATGAGATTTATAAAGTTCAGATGAAAACAAAATTATTTTTAATCGGCGGTACTTTTTCTGCGGCATTGTTACTGGCAGGTTGCAGCACGCCGCCGCCGCAAAACAGCAGCAATATTTGCGATATTTTTAAAGAGCATCGCTCCTGGTACAAGGCCGCCGCCAATACCCGCGATAAATGGGGTGTGCCCATCCATGTACCGATGAGCATGATGTTCCAGGAAAGCAGCTTCCGCCACAACGCCCGGCCGCCGATGCGTTATTTTTTAGGCTTTATCCCCTATGGCCGTGCCAGCTCGGCCTATGGCTATTCGCAGGCTAAAACCGAAACCTGGGCGGATTACCAGCGGGAAACCAATCGCCGCTTTGCCAGCCGTAGCAACTTTGCCGATGCTATCGACTTTATGGGCTGGTACATGGATAAAACCCACCGTATCAACGGGGTGTCCAAATGGGATGCGTACAATCAGTACCTGAATTACCATGAAGGTTGGGGTGGTTTTCAGCGCGGTACTTATCGTAATAAAACCTGGCTGATTTCGGTAGCGCGGCGGGTAGATGACCGGGCCCAGATGTATGCAACCCAATTGGCCAGCTGCGAGAAAGAACTGCAGCGGGGCTGGTTCCGTCGTTTGATTGGTTTTTAATTCGATCTTTCCACAGCCATTAGCTGGCTGTGGAAAGGCAGTTTTGTGGAGAGGTGATTAGTGATCGCGCCGCTTTTTCGACAGAGGGAACAAGCGGATGGTTTTGATCATATTGTCCTGAACCTCGACAATCTCCATTTTATAACCCGCCAGCTTCAGGCTCAGGCTGCCCTGCGGAATTTCTTCTAAATACTCCAGTACCAGTCCATTCAGTGTTTTCGGACCATTGGTTGGGAAGTTCACTTGCAGCTCACGGTTCAGATCGCGCAGGTTAATACCACCTTCCACCAACACAGTGCCATCGGGTTGGGCAATGATTTCTTCGTGCTTGTCTTCAATCACATCGGTAGTGAAGTCACCGACTACTTCTTCCAGAATATCTTCCAGCGTTACCAGGCCCTGAATATCACCGTACTCATCCACCACCAGGCCAATGCGCTCTTTCGAGGCCTGAAACTTTAGCAATTGAGTACTGAGAGGTGTTCCTTCAGGAATGTAGTAAATATCGCGCACAGCACGCAGCAAGGTGGCTTTGGTCAGCTGCTTTTTCAGCAGGGGGCGCACTAAATCGCGGGTGTTCAAAAAGCCGAGCGCATCATCAATGGTATCGCGGTACAGCAGCAAACGACTGTGTGGTGAGTTGGCCAGCTGGCGCACCAGTTGTTTCCAGTCATCATTCACATCCAGCCCGTTGATTTCATTGCGTGGCACCATGATGTCTTCCACCGTGGCATGCTCCAGATCCAACACGCCCACCAACATGCTCTGGTGCTGCTCCGGGATCAGGGCGCCGGCTTCGTGCACCACAGTGCGAAGCTCTTCGGCACTTAAGCTGTTGCCTTTATGTTGCTCTGCACTGACGCCAAATAGCTTTAAAAAGTTGTTGGTAATTTGATTGACCAGCCAAACAATGGGGTACAGCACTTTCAGTAACGGCTTTAAAATAACCGAGCTTGGAAAAGCCACCCGCTCCGGGTGCAGTGCGGCCAGGGTTTTTGGGGTGACTTCGGCAAACACCAGGATCACCAGCGTCAGACCAAAGGTAGCAATGGCGATGCCGATATCGCCAAACAACCGCAAGCCAATGACAGTCGCTATGGCTGATGCCGCGATATTGACCAGGTTATTGCCAATCAGGATCAGGCCAATCAGCCGATCTGGCCGCTTTAACAACTGGCTGACGCGTAGCGCGCCTTTGTTTTTTTCATTTGCCAGGTGTTTCAGGCGGTATGGATTCACCGACATCATGCCGGTTTCAGAGCCAGAGAAGTACGCGGAGATAAAAATAAGTACACCAAGAATAATAAATAAGGTACTGGTTGCGATCGCGTCCAAATCTGGGTTACCTGTGTGGCCTAAGGGAGTGTGATTGCATAGTATGTACGGTGCACTGGCAGATGTAAAACATCAAAAGCCACCGCTTAACAGCACTTCACGGACAAAGCGGCTGCCAAAATAGGCCAGCGTCAGCAGCAGACTGGCTACCAGTGTCAGACTGATGGCTGTTTTTCCCCGCCATCCCAACCGGGCATGGCCCCAGCTAAGCAGTGCAAACAACACAAAGGCCAGCAAACTAAGGACATTTTTATGCAGGTTTTGTTTGCCAAGCCAGTCGCTGGTAAAGAGAGCGCCACTGAGCAGGGTGATGCCAAGCAGTACGGTACCAATCAGCAATAAACGGAACTGCAGGACTTCGGCTTGCATCAGAGGAGGCAACTGCGAGGTCATGCTCAACGCTTTGTGTTTTAGTTTGTAGCTGATGTAGCTGACTTGCACACTGTATAAGGTCGCCAGAATTAAAATCACATAGGCAATAAAAGCCACCAGGATATGCAGCAGCAACAGCGGGTTTTGATCAATCTGCAGCAGCTGGGTGCCTTGTGGTAGCAACAATACAGCCAGTTGCACCAGAGCAGCACAGCCATAGACCACCGGCAGGAGTAGGACTAACGGAGAACGCAAGGCGGTAAGGGTGACCGCCATGGTAATTAGCCAACTGACCAGGGAGCTGACATTAAGCAGACTAAAGTTCTGGCCATCACTGGTAAATAAGGCGGCAGATAAGGAAATCGCATGCAGGGCCAGGCCTAAACAGGCTGCGCTGAAGGTGAGCTTAAGCGCCGGGCCGGCCGGGTGAAATAAACGGCTGAGAATAGTGCCTGCTGCCAGTGCATAAGCCAGCATGGCAAATAATGGCAACAACAGCGAGTGCATGCAAAACTTTCCCTGAATTACAGTCAGATAGTCATTGTATTGCAACTTGTGCTGAATACCAATGCCTAATTGGCTCTGTGGCTGACGCCGCTGTTGGACTCAGGTATACTGAGAGCAAGCAACGCAATCTGGATGGACACCATGTTTGAGAATTTATCAGACCGCCTGACCCGCACACTGAAAAACATCAGTGGTCGCGGGCGTCTGACCGAAGACAATATTAAAGATACTTTGCGCGAAGTGCGGATGGCACTACTGGAAGCTGATGTGGCATTGCCGGTAGTACGTGACTTTGTGGCGCAGGTGAAAGAGAAAGCCGTTGGCCTGGAAGTCAGCAAAAGCCTGACACCGGGCCAGGAATTTATCAAGATTGTGCGCAAGGCATTGGAAGATGCCATGGGCGAGGCCAATGAGGAGCTGGCACTCAATACCCAGCCGCCGGCGGTGGTCTTGATGGCCGGCTTGCAAGGGGCGGGTAAAACCACTTCAGTGGCGAAACTGGCGCGCTTTTTAACCGGGCGCAAAAAGAAAAAAGTCCTGGTGGTCAGTGCCGATGTCTACCGGCCAGCTGCGATTAAGCAGTTGGAAACCCTGGCCAAAGAGGTTGGGGTTGAGTTTTTCCCAAGCGATGTATCGCAGCAACCGGTCGCCATTGTCAATGCCGCCATTGCTCATGCCCGCACCCGCCTGTTTGATGTGCTGTTGGTGGATACCGCCGGTCGCTTGCATGTCGACGATGCCATGATGCAGGAAATCCAGGCACTGCATGCGGCGGTAAAGCCTATTGAAACCCTGTTTGTGGTTGATGCCATGACCGGCCAGGATGCGGCCAATACCGCCAAAGCCTTTAATGATGCCTTGCCACTGACCGGGGTAATCTTAACCAAAGCTGACGGTGACGCCCGTGGCGGTGCCGCCTTATCCATTCGCCATATTACCGGCAAGCCGATAAAGTTCATCGGTATGGGCGAGAAAGTCGATGCGCTTGAGCCTTTCCATCCGGATCGGGTGGCGTCCCGTATCCTTGGCATGGGCGATGTACTGAGCCTGATCGAGGAAATCGAGCAAAAAGTCGATAAAGACAAAGCGGCCAAAGTGGCGCAGAAGATGATGAAAGGCAAAGGCTTTAGCCTGGAAGACTTTCGTGATCAGTTGGGTCAGATGCGCAATATGGGCGGCATGATGTCGATGATGGATAAATTGCCGGGTATGAAAAACCTGCCAGCCAATGTCGCCGGCCAGATGGATGATAAACAGTTTATCCGGATGGAAGCCATCATCAATTCAATGACACCAAAAGAGCGCCAGTTTCCGGATCTGATTAAAGGCTCCCGCAAAAAGCGCATTGCCGCAGGTTCCGGTACTCAGGTGCAGGACGTCAATAAGATGCTCAAGCAATTTACCCAGATGCAGAAGATGATGAAGCAGATGTCGGGTAAGGGTGGCATGATGAAGATGATGCGCGGCCTTGGCGGCAAGTTACCACCAGGGATGCTGCCGCCCCGATAAGCCGCGAAATGCCTTGCAATCGGGGCAAAAATCCGTACAATGCACCAGCCCTCCGAACCGTCGGAGGTGTTGTTATTTTTTAAAACCTGAACGAAAACTTAGAGGACGGTATGGTAACTATTCGTTTACAACGTGGTGGCGCGAAAAAGCGTCCTTTTTACCAAGTTGTGGTTGCGGACAGCCGTTTTTCCCGTGATGGCCGTTTTATTGAGCGTGTTGGTTTCTTTAACCCAATCGCCAGCGGCACGGAAGAAAAACTGCGTCTGGACCTGGAGCGCGTGAATCACTGGGTTGCACAAGGTGCATCTTTGAGTGAGCGTGTTGCAAGCCTGGTAAAAACTGCTAAAAAAGCTGCGGCTTAATTTAGCACTGTCTGTGGAGTTGTCGCTTGAGTTCAAATAATGAACTGATTTTGGTTGGCAAATTTGGTGCTGTGTACGGCATTAACGGCTGGCTAAAAGTGAACAGCTATACGGATTTCCCGGAAGGGATTTTTGATTATACACCCTGGGTAGTCAGTGTTCAGGGGTGTCCACAACAAATGCAGGTCACCAGCTGGAAACGCCATAGCAATGGTTTGATTGCCAAGCTGGAAGGAGTTTCGGACCGCGATCAGGCTCAGCGTCTGGTCAATGCCGACATCGCCGTACCAACCAGTGTATTACCAGCGCTTGGCGAGGGTGATTACTACTGGAAAGACCTGATGGGTCTGGCGGTGGTGAATGAAGCCGGCTATCACTTAGGTGAAGTCAGCGACATGATGGAAACCGGTTCCAACGATGTGCTGGTGGTGAAAGCCAACCGCACCGATGCATTTGGTAAGAAAGAACGGTTGCTGCCTTTTATCACCAATTCGGTGATAAAGGAAGTCAACCTGACTGAGCGACGTATTGTCGTCGACTGGGATCCCGCGTTTTAATGCCGGAATCATGCAAGCTTTGGGTTGGGGTTGTATCCCTGTTCCCGGAGATGTTTCAGGCTATAACGCAGTATGGGGTGACCGGACGGGCTTTGCGCCAGGGGCTGATTGATGTGCAGTGCTGGAATCCGCGGGATTTTACCACGGACAAACACCGCACCGTCGATGACCGGCCTTATGGTGGTGGACCCGGCATGTTGATGATGGTACAGCCACTCACCGACGCAATCCGCGCTGCCAAGGCAGCTGCAGGGGGCAAGGTGCACACCATCTACCTTTCGCCGCAAGGCCGGAAGTTAGACCAGAAAGGGGTGCAGGAGTTGGCGCAGCACAGCAAGTTGCTGTTGGTCGCTGGGCGCTACGAAGGCATTGACGAGCGCGTAATAGAAACCGAAATTGACGAAGAATGGTCAATTGGTGATTACGTGTTAAGCGGGGGCGAGTTACCGGCCATGACATTGATTGATGCAGTGTCACGTATGGTACCTGGCGTGCTTGGACATGATTTATCGGCAGAGCAGGATTCGTTTGCATCCGGTTTGCTGGATTGTCCGCACTACACCCGGCCCGAAGTGTTAGCAAACAAAGAGGTACCACCGGTTTTGCTGAGTGGTCACCACGACAAAATCAGACGCTGGCGTCTGAAACAGGCCCTTGGCAGGACCTGGTTACGACGGCCAGATATGTTAAATTCCCTGGCTCTGACTGAGGAGCAGCGACAGTTACTGGCAGAGTTCCAACAGGAACACCAGGCGCTGCAGCAGAAAGACAGTTAATTCCAGGTAAAGAGAGATTGTTATGAGCAAAGTAAGCCAAAACATCATCAAGCAGCTTGAAGATGAACAACTGAAGCAAGACGTGCCTGCATTTGCCCCGGGTGATACCGTGGTCGTTCAGGTTCGTGTAAAAGAAGGCGAGAAAACCCGTCTTCAGGCCTACGAAGGTGTAGTGATTGCCAAGCGCAACCGCGGCCTGCACTCTTCTTTCACGGTTCGTAAAGTATCGAACGGTGAAGGGGTAGAGCGTGTGTTCCAGACACACAGCCCATTGGTTGAGAGCATCACCGTTAAGCGTCGCGGTGCGGTACGTCGTGCCAAACTGTACTACTTACGCGATCGTTCAGGTAAATCAGCGCGTATCCGCGAAAAGCTTAACTAAGCACTTTTTGCTGCATCAAAGAAAGGCTAGCCCTGCAAGGGCTGGCCTTTT